>CAKSGA010000074.1 GCA_934454435.1 uncultured Oscillospiraceae bacterium
TAACCGCCCTCACTAACGAGGGCAGCGGCGTGGGACATTACGGCGCAGACGAAAGCTCCCGGGGAATGGCGGTTTTCGTGCCGTTTACGGCGGTGGGGGACGTCATTTCGTGCCACATCGTCAAGGTGCTCAAAAGCTACGCCTACGGGCGGGCCGAGAAGCTCATAACCGCTTCGCCGGACAGGGTGGAGAATGACTGCCCGGTCTATGCAAGGTGCGGCGGGTGCTGCTTCCGGCATATCTCGTATGAGGCGGAGCTCCGGGCAAAGGAGGGCTTTGTGCGGGACGCTTTCGGACGTATCGGCGGGCTTTCCCCGGAGCTTCTCCCGATTTGCGGGAGCGAGGTCCCGCACGGGTACCGCAACAAGCTCCAGATGCCTGTTGCAAAGCAGGACGGCAAGACTGTATGCGGGTTTTATTCCGAGCGCAGCCACAGGGTCAACCCGGTGGAAAGCTGCGCACTCCAGCCGGAGATCTTTGCGGAGATGACCGGGTTCGTCACGGAACAGGCGGACAGGCTCCACATTTCGGTCTATAACGAGGAAAAGCATGAGGGCGTGCTCAGGCACATTTACCTCCGCCGGGGACATTACAGCGGGGAGACCTGCCTGTGCCTGGTAGCAAGGAGAAGGGTCCCGGAGTTCGACAGGCTCGCAAGGAGCATTGCTGAGCGGTTTCCGCAGATAACCGGCGTGGTGCTGAACATCAACCGTGAGCGTACCAACGTTATTCTCGGCGATGAGGAGCAGGTGCTTTTCGGCAGGGCGGAGATAAACGACACGATGTGCGGCGTGCAGGTCAGCATATCGCCGAAGTCTTTCTACCAGGTGAACACACCTGCTGCGGAGGCGCTCTACAGGCAGGCTGCGGAATTTGCCGAGCCGGAGGGGAAGCTGCTGCTGGACCTTTACTGCGGCGCCGGGACGATAGGCCTTTCCATGGCGGGAGCCGCACGGCGCCTTATCGGTGCGGAGATAGTTCCCCAGGCGGTGGAGAACGCAAGAGAGAACGCAAAGCGGAACTCCGTCACGAATGCGGAGTTCATATGCGCTGACGCTGGTCAGGCGGCCAAACGCCTGGAGGAAAGCGGCGAGCGCCCGGACGTGATAGTTCTTGACCCGCCGAGAAAAGGGTGCAGTGAAGATACGCTTACCGCATGTGCCGGAATGCAGCCGGAGCGGATAGTCATGATCTCCTGCAATGCGGCTACTGCGGCAAGGGACTGCAAGCGCCTTTCGGAGCTGGGCTACACCGCAGCAAAGGTACGTCCGTTTGATCTCTTCCCGAGGACGAGCCATGTGGAGTGCGTGGTGCTGCTGCTGAAAAAAACAGCAGAGTAACATATAATATTATATAGAGAACATAAAGAACAAAATCGGAGGCCATATGTTTACTGAGATAAAAAAGGCAGTGGTATCAGGAATACTGATATCAATAGGTGGCTGCGTGCTTCTCGCAAGCACAAAGGCAGGAATGATGTGGGCGGGAGCCGTTCTGTTTTCGCTGGGACTTTTTGCGATATGCGAGTACGGCTTCAACCTGTACACCGGTAAGGTCGGCTATATTGCAGAGCACTTCCGGGACGTGAAGTACATAGGACTGGTGCTGCTGATACTTGTCGTGAACCTGCTGACCACGTTCGTAATGGGAATCCTGGTGAGCCTCTGCCTGCCGGATATCGCTGAGAGCGCCCGGGCAAGCTACGCTGCAAAGCTCAGCACTGAGCCGCAGAAGTGGCTGCTTTCCTCTGTCCTGTGCGGTCTGCTGATGTACCTTGCGGTGGATCTGTGGAAGCGTGGCCAGAAGATCGGCGTATTCCTCTGTGTGCCGGTGTTTATTTTCAGCGGGTTCGACCATTCCATTGCAAATTCGTTCTATAACGGTGCGGCTATCGGCGAGGATACATTCTCGCTGAGGAATGTCGCATTCGTGACTGTCGTGGTGCTCGGCAACGCCCTTGGCGGGATGCTGCTGCCCATGCTCACCAGGAAGTGGAAGAAGTCCCCGGAGAACGCTGGCTGACTGGCTTTTTGACGAAACGGCGGTGAACTTGTGAACACATTCAGGGTCGTTATAATGAAACTTGGCTTCGCCGTGCTGTTTCTGGCGGTTTTTGCCGTTATGCTCGCACTGCTGTGTGCAGCGGTTTTCGGAGTACCGGCGGGGCTGCTGGTGAGCGTGTTCGGGTTAGCTGTGAAGCTGTTCCGGGCGGAGTTCATCGTGACGTCGCTTTCGGCGGAGGGAATGCTGTTCGGCGGACTTGCCGCAGCGTTCGGGGCGGCTTTCTGCGGGTTCGCTGCGATGGAGCTCGGGTATCTTATCTCTGGGCTTTACCTGAAAGTGCGCAGGCGCTGCGATATTCTTCTCGGCTGGAAGCCGCTGTAGCTGGAGGTGTGGGAATGAGCCGTGCGGTGATACATAGGTGGCTTATCATTACCGGCGGACTTGCTGCGGCGTTCGCTGCGGCAGCGGTGATTTTCCCCGGGGAGAGTCTGGGTTCCGCCAGGCAGGGTGACGAGCAGTTTCCGCTGTGCGAGTATATCAGCGTTGACCTGCTCAAGACCCCGGTGACCGTGATACCCTCTGACGGCGACAAGATACGCTTCAGCTGGAAGAACGATGTCCCGCTGACTGCGGAGCTCGGTGACAATTCCCTGACGATAACGGAAAGCAGCGAGTTTATGATATCCCTTTTTGCGGGAGATACCAGCGACTATGGCATGCAGCTGTTCCTCCCCCGGGAGTACTACCGGGACATTGTGATATACACGGCGGCCGGGGAGGTAAGGCTCGGGGACATCGACAGCGACCGTATCACAGTCGTGACGAACAGCGGCAGGATAATTTCAGAGAACACACGTTCGCTGTGCAGCCTGGCGACCGGCAGCGGAGATATAGAGCTTGATTTCTACAGTGTGATAACCGGCAGCAGCATTCAGTCAAGAAGCGGAAATGCAACTCTGACGTTCCCTAAGGGCAGCAGTGTTGCGCTGGATTTTGAAACTGACACCGGAGAGCTCCGCACGGATCTGCTGAGCGGCAGTTTCCCCGGGAGCCATATGTACAGCTTCAACGGCGGCGGTCACCTGATAAGTGCGTCGCTGGAGAGCGGCACTCTTACAGTAAGTGAAAAGGAAGATCAAGGAGGGCGTGAAGATGAAAACCTACAGACAGCAGCTTATCATAACCAGTGACCAGCCGGAGCAGTTCCTGAACCTTTCGTATGAGGTGGAGGAGTGCGTCCGCAGGAGCCTGATAAACGACGGGCTCTGCGTGGTGTATTCCCAGCACACGACCTCTGCGGTGTTCCTGGAGAACGACCGTGAGGAGCTTTACGCTGACTGGTCGGAGATGCTGAAAAAGATAGTCCCCGGCGAGAGCAAGTATAAGGTGGACTATTCCAGTGCCGGCGCAGCCCACATGAAGCAGATGCTCCTTGGCTCCGGCGTGACGGTGCCGATAACCGACGGCAGACTGGAGCTGGGTCCGAGGCAGTACATAATGTACGGCGATTTTGACGGCTGCCGTGAGAAGATCGTGCTGGTGAAGATCATTGGCGAGTAATGGAGCGTGAGGTTTCAGCGATGCTGTCAGTTATAATCCCATCATTCAATGAGAACGAGAACATCCGCCGCACCGCCGGGGTCATAGCCGGGGTGATGAAAGAAGCGGGGATAGAGTACGAGCTGCTGTTCGTGGACGACGGCTCGAAGGACTCCACCTGGGCAGAGATATGCGCTGCGCATGAGCAGGACGCCTGCGTGCGGGGTCTGGGATTTTCGAGGAATTTCGGCAAGGAGGGCGCAATTTTTGCCGGGCTGAAGAATGCCCGGGGCGACTGCGCAGTTGTTATAGACTGCGACCTGCAGCACCCGCCGGAGCTCATACCGCAGATGTATGCGCTGTGGCAGGGCGGCGCCGAGGTGGTCGAAGCCGTGAAGCGTTCCCGGGGCAGGGAGGGTCTGTTCCACAAGCTGTTTGCAAGGAGCTTCTACAAGATGATGAAGAGTTCCTCCGGCATAAATCTGGACGGCGCCAGCGACTTCAAGCTGATGGACAGAAAGGTCATAAACGCCCTGAACGAGCTGCCGGAGCGTATCACGTTCTTCCGGGCGCTCTCCAGCTGGGTCGGGTTCACCACCGAGCGTGTGGAATTCGATGTGCAGCCCCGGGCGGCGGGGAAGAGCAAGTTCAGCATGAAGAGCCTGTTCAGGTTCGCACTGAACAATATCACCTCGTTCACGGACGTTCCGATAAGGCTCATAACCTGGGTCGGGGCGATATTCGGCATTATGGCGGTGGTGCTTGGCATTCAGACGCTGGTGAAGTATTTCAGCGGGCAGTCTGCTGAGGGGTTCTCCACGGTGATACTGCTGATACTCATTACGGGCGCCTGCGTGCTGCTGGGCGTTGGCGTGATAGGGTACTACCTCTCGAAGATATACGAGGAGATAAAGCAGCGCCCCAGGTACATCATCGCAAGACATATCGGAGAGGAGCACACAGATGGATAAAAACACCACGATAGCGGCGGCAAAGCGTGTGTTCAGCCGCATTGGAAAAGCTCTTTCAGACAGCCGGGCGTACTGGCTGTCTTTTCTGCTGCCTGTGGCGATACTGTTCGTTTCGTACATCATATTTCAGGTGTGGCCGTTCGGGGAGCGCTCCGTGCTTTCCCTGGACCTGAACGCACAGTACGTTTACTACTACGACTACATGTATGATGTGTTCGCCGGGAAAGAGAGCCTGTTCTACAGCTGGAGCCGTAATCTGTCCGGCGAGTTCATGGGAATAATCGGGTACTACCTTGCAAGCCCGTTCAACTTCCTGGTGTGGATATATCCCCGGGAGATGATAACCGAAGGACTTATGACGATGATGCTCGCAAAGGCAGGCGCAGCGGGGCTTTCCTGTGCGTTCTTCCTGAGAAAGCACCGCAGCTGCGACCGCATGACCACCGTGCTTTTTTCGGTGATGTGGGCGCTGTGCGGGTTCTTCATCGTGCAGACCATGAACCCCATGTGGCTGGACGGCCTGGTGGCTCTCCCGCTGGTGGCCATGGGCGTGGAGCGCATCTGCGACAATCGGAAGTTCCTGCTGTATGTCGTTTCACTGGTGTACATTTTCGTTGCAAACTTCTACATCGGGTACATGACAGGAATTTTCTCGGCACTGTATTTCCTGTGGTACCTTGCTTCCGGCAGGAGCAGGAACCGGTATGCCGGCGAGTACTGCGGCTCGGTGCTGATGTACGGCGGAAGCTCGGTGTGTGCGATACTCATGTCCTGCTTCATGCTGCTGCCGGTGTACAAGTCGCTCTCCAACGGCAAGTTCGAGTTCTCAGATCCGGATTATTCCCTGGCGGAGAACTTCAATATCGCTGACATCTTCATAAAGCTGTTCCCCACGGAATACGACACGGTGCGTATGGAGGGTATGCCTGCCCTGTACTGCGGCACTCTTGCGCTGGTCTGCGCCGTGATGTACTTTACCTGCCGCCGGTTCACCGCAAGGGAGCGGATCTCAAGCGGCGTGCTGCTCGGCATTATGATCCTGTTCATGTACATCAGACCCCTCGACATGCTGTGGCACGGCGGTCAGATGCCGAACTGGCTCCCATACCGCTATTCGTTCATGATCAGTTTTCTGCTGATAGTGTTCGGTGCGGAGGCGTTCGGGAAGTTACGTAAAATACCCGGGCGGAGCTTTGCGACAGCATTCATGATACTGCTTGCAATGCTGCTTTACGCCGATCTCATAGACGATAACGAACACTACGAGCCGGTGCTGACAGTAGTCGTTCCGCTGCTGATACTTGTCGTGATCATTATAACTGCATGGGTGTACCGTAAGAACTACAATAATAAGGCAGTCTGCCTTCTGCTTGCTATTTTTGTGTGCGCCGAAACAGGACTAAACACGGTGCAGTCCCTGTATCAGATGCATGATGATATCGTGTTCTCCACCCGTGAGAGCTACCGCTGGGATATCCCGCTGACCCGTGAGGTCACGGAGCAGATACACGAGATGGATGACGGCTTCTACCGCATGGAAAAGACGTTCCACCGCTGCGTGAATGACCCGATAGCGCTGAGAATGTACGGCATGAGCCAC
Organism: uncultured Oscillospiraceae bacterium; assembly: GCA_934454435.1. GTDB lineage: Bacteria > Bacillota > Clostridia > Oscillospirales > Ruminococcaceae > CAG-115. The sequence goes on from CAKSGA010000074.1 coordinate 6,115, forward strand.
AGTTCCAGTACGCTCAACGCCAAGTCCATCGAGCTGCTGAAGTCCCTGGGATTTTCGGGGCGGGAGCACTACACGAGATATGACGGTGCGACACTGCTCACGGACGATATCTTCGGCGTGAAGTACGTTCTCGCAACAGATCAAAGGACTGTGCCTTATACCGAAACTATCCCGGTGGAAACAGACACGGCAATAAAGGTCTACAAGAACGACGATGCCCTCCCGATAGCATACCTTGCTGATGAGAGTATCATCGGGTTCAACATGGACGAGTACTCGCCGTTCCAGGCACAGAACAAGCTGGCGGTCATGCTTTCGGGCAACAAGGGTACGGCGGTGTTCAAAGCGATAGACGATGTGGAGTTCGACAGTGAGAATATCCGCATAGGCTCCACAACGGACGCCCATTACAGCTACAAGAAGTCCAACGAGGACGCTGACGCATGGGTGGAGTACACCATCACTGCCCAGGCGGACGGACCGATATACATGTTCCTCCCGACCAAGTATGAGCGGGAAACACAGTTGTTCGTCAACGATATCTACCGTGGAAATTACTTCCTGTATGAAAATCACAGCATAGAGTACCTCGGGACCTATGAAAAGGGTCAGCAGCTGCGGGTGAAGCTCAGGCTGCTGGACAAGGCGGTATATTACACGAATGCGTGGTTCTATTACCTCGACCAGTCCATTCTGGACAAGTTCGACACTGCCATGCAGGGACTTAACGCTGCGACCACAGTCACCAGGACCGGCGGCAGCACACTGACCATAGACGTTGACGCCGCAAAGGACTGCGCCCTGTTTACAACGATTCCGCTTGAAGAGGGCTGGACTGCCACGATAGACGGCGAGCCGGTCAGCCTAAAGACCTGCCTGTCGAAGTCGCTTATCTGTCTGCAGGTCAGCGAGGGAAAGCACACGATCGTTCTTGATTTCAAGCCTGCGGGACTGAGTACGGGTCTGCTTCTGACCGCCGCCGGAATGATAGGGCTTGCGGTGATGATAGTCCTGTGCGACTATCTCAGCAGAAAGGGACGTAAGGCTCCGGAAGCCGAACAAATCGAAGCTGAGCCCGACGTAACTGAGCCGAATGACAAAAACGGCGACACATGATAAATAGCAAACAGCAGGGCGGAATGATCCGCCCTGTTGTTTATTTTAGCGTGGGAACTATCCCGATAAGTCCCCGGCGGTTTTTCACGCCAAGGGAACTGTAGGTGCGCTTCAGGCTGCTTTTTATGCTGTCGGGACTGGCGTTGAAGAGCAGACTCATTTCCTTTATTGACAGCCCGGAAGCCGCCATTATCGCATAGGAATACGCCATCTCTGAAAGCCCCAGCTCCCGGCGTTTCTGCTCCGTGGAGCCCGCCAGACGCTCCAGCGGGACAAGGTAGTGCTCAGCATAGTTGTCCGTGCGCTCGTTGGCAAGATAGGTCAGCTCGTAGCTGCGGACTGCTTCAACGCCCCGCAGGAAGTCGCTGCCCACACGTATCACATCATCAATGAACGGCTGTAGCTCTTCCCCGAGCAGCTCCCGTACCTGGGAAAAATGCTCCGGGTACAGTGCGTGGAATTCCGCCGGGGCAGTGACAGTTTCGTTCGCCATTGAGAGCTCCAGTGCTTCACGGGTGTATTCAAGGGCAGCGTCCCAGCTGCCCAGACGGGATAGCCCCCGTGCCGCTATCAGCCGGAGCTTTATGCCCGCCGCCTCGTTGCCGGCGGTGGAGGCGTCCTCAAGATACTGCCCTATGTTCGTTTCCAGGGAGTCCACGTCCCCACGCTGTACAAAGAACGACAGACGTATCATATCATAATACGGCTTGGTGAAGCGGTTCATGACCGGGTCGGTGTTCTCTGCGCACAGGGCGTACCATATATCATCGTGATCCCCTCCCCGGAGGGCTCTCAGCAGTCCTGTTATCAGGCGGGCACAGTCGCCCTCTTCACGGCTGGAGTTCGCCCTGCATATCGACAGCACGGTCCTTACGTATTCAAAGAACCGCTGATGGTCACCGAGGAAAAGACAGCACTTTGCGGCACAGTATATTGCAGTCAGCCGGGTTGGAATACGCTTTGTGCCACGGCTGAGGGAAGCAGCGGCGGAAAGCAGCTCCAGCGCCCCCGCAAGGTCCCCCTGGACGTACTTCGCTTCGCCGGTGAATATGATCTCGGTGTAGCGTCCGTGGTCCAGCATTTCGGTGTACATGTGCTGATATCGTGTGAACTGCGCAGTTTCCGTGTGTATCGAGTATCCCCGGCGGTGCAGCAGGAAGAATACGGTAGGCGCATACATCGTCCATGCGAACACCGGCGGCTCGAATTCCCGCTTTCCCCTGAAAAGATCGTAGGCACGCTTGATGTTGTCGCCCATTTTATTCAGAGTATACAGATCCTCGTTAGTGCGCAGGGCGTAGGCGTAGCTCAGCAGCTCCCGGCGCTCCGGGCCGGTGTAGTCCGGAGACTCTGAAATATATGCGATCACCTCTGCAAATCTCGACTGGACTATCGGTTTCAGGTCAGTGTGCATGAGCATTGCTGAAATACGCAGTATTCTTGGTATCGCTGGTTTGAGGGTCAGCGGACAGTCCGTGATGAACCTCTGCAGCAGGTAGCTGCTCTTTATCAGCAGTGAATAGGTTATCGAATCGGTGTTGTAGATCCCGGCGGCGAGCTCATATTCTCCGGCAAGGAAGAACTCACAGAATGCGTAGTAATCCTCCCGCAGCCGGAGGTATTCCCTCCCGTAGCAGATGCGCAGGTCGTGCCGGACATTCTCCGGAAGAGTGCTGAACAGCATGTATACACTATGCTTCAGCATCGGGTGAAATGCACAGATGTGCCGTTTCAGATTGATATCTAATAGTGGTATTTCCCGCCGGAGCTCCATAAGCTCGCTGAATATCGCCCCGGGGGACAGCAGATCTTCGCCGAAATATTCCCGCACCGGATTGAATGAGCGCAGTTCTTCGCAGAATTCCCGGGAGGCGCCGTCAAACGCCGTTGCAAGTATCATTGCACCCTTGGACCTTACGCTGCGGTGCTCCAGCACTGCGTGATAAAGTCTGCCCTCGTTGGTGAAATCCCCGGGATTGTGACCCTGCGCCGTGAGCATGAAGCACAGCCTTGTCCCGAGGAATGCTCCGTGACAGGCGCTGTAAACTGCGCCGACATTCACCGGGAGCCCGCATCGGCGGGAGTACTCTGCGATTTCGTCCGGGGTCATGGAAATAGCCTCACGTTCGATGAGGGTCATTTTCAGACTGTTGATAAGCGTCATGTAGGCTGGGTTGAGCGAGCCCGTCAGGAACACGAAGTTCGCACAGCGGCAGCCGGAGAGCAGCCGTGCGGTGCGTAGGTTCCCGAGCAGGGTTTCAGCGGCATATTCGCAGTCAACTATCAGAATGAGCTTCTTTGCGGGTTCCGTTGAGAACTGTTTGCGAAGCACCACCAGTTCGTTATCAGAAACCGGCTCGCTGAACGTCTTTCCGGTGACGCTCATGCATATCTGCGAGAAGCAGCTCCCGGTGCTTTGGGCGGAGGTTATGAACTTTACCGAGATACCGTCCGGGCGGGTGCGGCTTGTGAATTCCCGGATAAGGGTGGATTTACCAGTGCCGTCCGGGGCGCAGATCACCGTCACCCTGTCGGAGTAGATACGGCGGAGCGTAGTGTTTATTCTTTTCGGAATGAATATCCTGCTGAGGTCCGCCATAGCTCCTCCTTAATAAAACAGCGCCCGGAACAAAATGCGCCGGGCGCTCTGATTTACTTTTCTACCTTGATGAAATGTGCGATGTAGCTCTGGAAATCTCCCCAGAGAGAGGGAATATCAAAGCCGCTGTTCATGAGGACCTCGGCGCTGTAGACCCTGCCGGTCTCCTCATGCTGATACCAGCAGCCCTTTTCCAGCCCGACAAGGCGGATACGGTGCAGGAACACGCTCGGCTCCTTGAGCACCTGAATGTACTCGAGCAGCGCCTCGCTCTTGTCCTTTGCAACGAACTCCCAGGCGTCGAAGCGGTCGTTGTCGAACGGGTTGCCGATACGGTACTGGTCGCCGGTGCGGACGAGTGGATTGTACTTGTTGAACTCTTCGATCTGCTTGCGGATATTCCACTTGTCATCGTCGGAGATCTTTGTGATGTCCAGCTCATACCCAAAGGTGCCGACCATTGCGACACGTCCCCTTGTTTCAAAGGGCGTGATACGTCCCACGCAGTGGTTGGGGCTGTCGGAAACATGCGCACCGAAGCAGGAGCAGGGGTAGCACAGTGAGGTCCCGTACTGTATCTTCAGGCGCTCGATCGCATCGGTATCATCGGAGCACCAGATCTGCGGTGAGTAGTACAGCATGCCTGCGTCAAAGCGTGAACCGCCGCCGGCGCAGTTTTCGAGCAGCAGGTCGGGGAAGTCAGTAAGCAGGCGCTCCTGTATCTCATAAACGCCGAGGACGTAGCGGTGCCAGATCTCACGCTGCCTTTCAGGCGGGAGCACCTCGTTGCCGACCTCGCAGAGCTGTCTGTTCATGTCCCACTTGACGTATTCGATGTTCGCAGAGGAGAGTATCTTGTACATCTGGTCGTAGACGTAGTCACGCACTTCCTTGCGGGAGAAGTCGATAACGAGCTGCGAGCGGCAGGTGGTGCGGGGACGTCCGGGGATATGGATGCACCAGTCCGGGTGAGCCTTGTAGAGCTCGCTGTCGGGGCTTATCATCTCCGGCTCGAACCAGATACCGAACTTCAGACCCATCTTGTTCACCTCGTCAACAAGGTGCTTCAGACCGCCCCTGATCTTGTTTTCGTTGACGAACCAGTCGCCAAGCGAGGTCTTGTCATCGTTGCGGTGTCCGAACCAGCCGTCGTCCATGACCAGCATTTCAATGCCGGCCTTTGCGGACTCCCTTGCGATGTCGAGCAGCTTGTCGGTGTCGAAGTTGAAGTAGGTAGCCTCCCAGTTGTTTATGAGAATGGGGCGGCGGATATCCTTCCATTTGCCACGGGTGAGGTTGTGGCGCATTACGTCATGGAATGTGCGGCTCATGTTTCCGATACCGTTCGCAGAGAACACCATGATGACCTCCGGAGCCTGGAATTCTTCGCCAAGGTCAAGGTGCCAGCTGAAGTCGTAGGGGTTGATACCGGAGAACACACGGGTCTTTTCGTACTGGTTGACCTCGCAGCCTGCAACGAAGCTGCCGGAATAGCACAGCGCAAAGCCGTAGCAGTCGCCGTAGTCCTCGGTAGCCTTGTGGTCAACTATGGCGATGAAATTGTTGTGGGCGTGGCTTGTAGAACCACGGCAGCTGTCCACAAGCTGCTTGCCGAAGTGCAGCGGATTGCGCTGTACGTGGCGCTCTCTTGCCCAGGTCCCGTAGAGGGTGATCATGTCGTAGTCCTTGCTGTCCAGCTCAACGCAGGTGGAGAGAAGTCTGCGCAGCTCGATGGGGTCGGCGCCGCCGTTCTTTACCTTTACGGAGCGTGTGATGACGTCCAGCTTCTCGAATACGCTGTACTGGAGGGTTATCTCAAGACCGTTGTGAGGGTCACGGCAGTATACCTCCAGGCTGGTCACCTCGTCGTCGGAATTCGCATAGGTCGCAGGGAGCCCCTGGAGCTTCTTCTTGCCCTTGAAGATAGCGTAGCTGTCGAAGTAGCACTCGCATGCGGACATGCCGTACTTGTCCATAAGCTGCATGCAGGGCTCACGGAAATCTGCAACGCCGCTGGTGGGGAACTCTATAGCCGCACAGTCAAAGGAGTGCGGACCCATACCGTCATGGGTAGCAGGGACGAAGGGCTCGTCATTCGGAATGCGCAGCATGTGGGTGATGTCTGTTTCGGGAATTGAAGCACCATAGTACAAGTGCAGCAGGT
>CAKSGA010000075.1 GCA_934454435.1 uncultured Oscillospiraceae bacterium
GCGACCTGGATGGGACTCGAACCCACGACCTCCGCCGTGACAGGGCGGCGTTCTAACCAACTGAACTACCAGGCCATATGGTGGAAGTTATAGGGCTCGAACCTATGACCCTCTGCTTGTAAGGCAGATGCTCTCCCAGCTGAGCTAAACTTCCACATTCAGAAATCGCTTTTCGTTTCGTTTCTTTTTTGTATCTCTCGTCAAGCGACTTCTATATTATACACTCAAAAACTCAATTTGTCAAGCGATTTTTGAAAAAAAGTTCAACTTTTTTGTTCTTTGAGCAACTTGCTTATTTCATCTGTTGAAAACTCATACTTCTTATTGCAGAAGTGACAACAAACCTCCACGGTTTTGCCGTCCTGTTCCAGTTCCTGGAGATTTTTCCTGCCCAGAGAAGCAAGTATTTTTTCAGTTCTCTCTCTTGAACAGTCGCAATAATACTGAGCATTCCACTGATCCAGTATTTCTCCTCCCAGACCCTCAAGCGCACTCAGCGCAAGCTCTTCCGGTTTGAGCCCCTTTTCCAGCAGACCGGTTATGCTCTCCATCTTATTAAGATTATCCTCAATAACCGCCACAGCGCTGTCCTGAACCGGCGGCACCAGCTGGAGCATATATCCTCCCGCCGCTGCGACCGTAGCGTCATCATTAAAGACTATGCCCAGAGCGCAGACAGTAGGAATCTGCTCGCTTATAGAATAGTATGCCGTGATATCCTCCGCAATATTCCCGGAAGCCAGCGGTATCTGACCGACATAAGGCTCCTTGAGCCCCATGTCCTTGACGACCGTCAGGGAACCCTCCCTGCCAACGCAGGCCGGGACGTCCAGACCGCCGTCTGCCCGAAGCGGAACATTAGCCTGCTCGTTACCTGCACAGCACTTTACGTTTCCCCTGTAGTCCGCAACTACCGTCAGCGTTCCGCATGGACCGCCGCCGTTTATGCGCAGTGTGAGGGTATCCCCCTCGTTTTTGAGCAGAGCGCCCATTATAGAGCCCGCCGTGCACATTCTGCCCAGAGCCGCAGTGACCACTGGCGTAGAATTATGCAGCCGCTGTATCTCTCTTACTATATCGGTCGAATCTATCGCCGAACATAAAACGCTGCCGTCCTCGGACAGCGCCCTGACTATCTTTCCCATGTTGTATCTCCATTATATTCAGTAAAATAAAAAACGTTACACTTTTCTTGCAGAGAACATCAGTTTGTCGCTGGAATCAGTCGGCTCCTTGTCGGACAGGTATTCCCGGACCTCGAGCACCTCGAAGCCTGCCGCAGCGAGCATTTTCTCCAGTTCAGCCTTTTCCACGGCGACTTCACGGAAATTCTCCTCCATGCGCTCATAAAGCCCGTCATCGCATTCAGCGAATATGTTCAGTGAGATGTCCACGCCGTTGTCCCGGGGCGAGAATTCGTTCTGCCATACGCAGTAGACACCATCAACATCGTACACGAACACATTATCCGCAAGGATATTTTTATGTTTATATATAGTATTGACGTCAAACAGCAGCAGACCGCCTTTTCTCAGGTTGAGGGACGCCGCCCGGAAAAACTCTGCCATCTCTTCAGCGCCGCCCAGATGGTTCACGCTGTCCAGGGTAGAGATGATAACGTCAGCCTCGCCGAAGAGGTCGAGCTCCGTCATACCCTGGCATATATACTGTACACCATCGTGGGGTTTGTTCATTGCCTGCGAAAGCATATCCGGCGAAGCGTCAGCACCTATCACATCGTAACCTTTTGCCGCCATTCTTGCGGTGAGATTTCCTGTGCCGCAGCCGGCGTCAGCAAGGAAATTCCCCTGACCGTCCCGGAACCTTCTGATCTTTTCATCATAATAGTCTGCGATCTGGTCGTAGGGAACATTTCCGGTCAGGCTATCATAGACCTGTGCAAAAAGCCCGTAGCCTGCCATTACTTTTCATCTTCCTTCATGCGGTCAAAGACGATCTGGTACCCGCCCGCCGCCTGGTAGTTCAGTGTCTTGTTGACTCTGGAGATAGTAGCGGTGCTGGCGCCGGTCATTTTTACAATGTCGTTATATACGCAGTTCTCAGTCAGCAGCTTTGCAACGTGAAGGCGCTGAGAGATCGCCTTGAGTTCCTGCGGCGTGCAGAGATCCTCAAAGAATGCGTAGCACTCATCAACGGTTTTCAGTGAAAGTACAGCCTTGAACAGATAGTCCATATTATCATCTTTTTTCATAATGACCTCCATCTGTATGCCTTTTCAGCATAATATGCGGTTTCAGCCGCTCCTTTCCTATTTTATCATATCAAAGCGTAAAAGTCAATACTTTTGGGTTCTAAAGTGCAAATTTAAAGCAATACCGCATAATTATTGTCGTGCGATTGCACAGCCAGTTTTGCCAATATTACGCTTTGCTTATTGGCAAAACTCGATTTTTCGTCAGATTGTACAATGAGGAGTTGTTGACGGAAGCGGTAACGCTTTCAAGTCAACAACTAGCGACGCAAGGCTGTCGCCTTGCTAGGACGAATTGTGCAAGATGCAGGTTTGGCGCAATACGGAACAAATCCGTTGAGTAATTATGTGATTTTTTGCGCCAAACTAGAAAGATGCAAGCAAGCGTGCGTCAAAGGCGTTAGCCGTTAATTGTGCGGTGTTGCTTTAATATTGACAATCCAGTGCAACAATAGTATAATTATCCCGTAATATATTTTATATAAGTAAGGAGAAGTACAATGAACATCACCTGGAACTCCGAAAAATACACCTCCGATTTCTCATACGTACACAAATACGGCGAAAGCGTAATGACTCTCCTGGAGCTCCCCGCAGGCGCAAGCCTGCTCGACCTTGGCTGCGGCAACGGAGCCCTCACCGCAAAGTTTGCGGAAATGGGGCTGAAAGTCATCGGCATGGATGCCTCCGCCGAGCAGCTGGAAACCGCCCGCCGAACTTACCCCGACCTGAGCTTCATGCAGGCTGACGCCACGGATTTCGTACTCAGCGAGCCCGTTGACGCCGTGTTTGCCAACGCCGTTTTCCACTGGATAGACCGTGAGAAACAGCCCGCCATGCTGCGCTGCATATTCCGGGCGCTGCGTCCCGGCGGTCAGCTCGTGTTTGAGATGGGCGGAAGCGGCAACTGCGGCAGGATACACTCAGCCCTGGCTGAGCAGTTTGCAGAGCGTGGTCTGCCCTACGACCCGAAGAAGTACTTCCCCACCATCGGCGAATATGCCCCGCTGCTGGAGCAGGCGGGATTTATCGTCCGCCACGCTGAGCTCTTTGACCGTCCTACCGAGCTCACCGGCGAACACGGCGTATCGGACTGGATAGAAATGTTCGAGCGTGCCGCTCTTGGAACTCTCCCGGACGAAGCCTCCCGGCATGAAGCCGCTCTCGCCGCCGAGGAAGCGACCCGCAGCGAACTTTTCTATAACGGCAAATGGCATGCGGATTACGTGCGCCTGCGCATGAAAGCTGCCAAACCGTCACGATAACTTCCCATTTCTGCCAGGTACATTGACAATATGCTTCTCATGTGATACAATTATATTGAATGATCTTCCGATCAGAAAAGAGGTAAAAATATGAAAAGAGCACTGAAATACACATCGGCGCTGGCCGCATGCCTTATGCTGACCGGCTGCGCATCAGACCGCAGCAGCGGACTTATAAACTATTTCCGCAACGACTATTTTGAGCACACCACCACTACCGAGCCCACAACTCCCCCGCCGGAAACCACCCCGCAGACCACCACCACCTACGGCAACGAGAGCGAACCCGTGGAACAGCTCCCGGAGCTGGACATCGACAATTCCGGCAGCAAGGTGACGATATACAGCTTCAGCAGCGACATTAAAACCTTCCTTGACGGCTGGGAGCCCTCCGGAGCCGACGTTGAGTTCAAAACCGGTGACATAAGCACCTACTATGACCAGATAGACTCCCTGCTGAAAGCGCCCAAGGGCAGGAACGACATCGACATATTCGTTGTCGATCAGGACCATCTGTCGAAATATGTTGATCCCAGATACGCCCTGCCGCTGGAGCAGATCTCCTACATTGACACCTCGGAGATGTACGACTTTAACGTCAGCGACTGCACTTATAAGAACGATGGTCTGTACGCCCTCAATCTCAACAACAACCCGGGCGTGTTCCTTTATAACAGAGAAGTAGCCTGGGACGTCCTCGGCACCTCCGACCCGTATTCGGTGCAGGAGTACATCAGTGACTGGGACAGCTTCATGGACACAGCGGAACGCATGAAGTCCGGCGGCTACAAAATGACCCCGAACTTCACGGACATGTACCGGGCATACGGCGGTGTTGCAAAGCGCTTCACCGACTCCGACGGAAACATAGTGATAAGCGACCAGGCGCTCGAGTGGGCCAAAACTGCAAAGACCATCTACAGCGGCGGCATGTGCGGCAGCGGCGATATCTGGACATCCGAGTGGAGCTCCTGCTTCACCTCGGGGAATTACTTCGGCACCTTTGCCAGCAACTGGCTTGCTGAGATAACCCTCGACAGAATGGGCTACAAAGACACCTGGGGAGTCTGCCAGGGGCCGAACCCGTTCACCTGGGACAACAACTATGTGCTTATCAGCAAGAACTCCGACAATATGGAGGACTCCATGGCGATCCTGCGGCGCCTGTGTGTTGACGGTGATCTGAATTACGACCTCGGCATGATAATCCCGGACAACTCCTATGTATTCACAGGAAATTCGATGTACACCGATATACCCTCGCTGGACTATCAGGCGCCCTGCTACATCTATGACGACATATTAAAGCACGTGCTGACCTCCATCGGCGCAAACGAGCAGGACATGAAACTCGCAGACATATTCGTAAGCTCCATGAGCAGTTATATCAAGGGCAGCACAACGCTGGAAAATGCGACCAGCGACTTCTACCAGAAAGCAAGCGAACTGTAATAACAATAAGGGACTGTATAACCACAGTCCCTTATTTCTTTATTCAAGCCGCTTTCTCAGCCGGCAGGCTGCCGCACAGCGTCTTTTTGCTGACATGCATGAAATAAATGATCTCAGCCACCGCCGTTATTCCCCAGGAGAAGCTGTACAGCAGGTATAGCGAGGTGATGGTCTGGAAGTACGCAAACACCGTGTACACCCACGCAACCCGGAACACGCAGGAGCCCATCAGCACCGTCACCGTGGGAACTATTGTCTTTCCGATACCCCTTGAGGCGGCGATGGTGCAGTCCATAAAAGCGCTTATGACATAGCTCCACCACATGATGCCAATACGCTCCATTCCGGCGTTTATGACGTCCTGGTCGTTTGCAAAGAGGGACAGGAACTCCCGCCCGAACAGCATCAGCAGCCCGCCAAGCAGAGCCCCGGCTGCGGCTGAGTATGTAAGGCTGACATAATAGCTCTTCATCATGCGGGAACGGTTCCCGGCACCACGGTTCTGGCTGATGAAGCTGGAGCAGCCCGTGTGTATCGCCGCCATCACGTTGAAGATTATGGCGTCCGCATTTGCGGCGGCGGAGTTCCCCGAAACCGTAACAGCGTCAAAGTGGTTCACGCCGGACTGTACGAACAGGTTCGCCACCGCAAAAACAGCGTTCTGTATCCCTGCGGGAATTCCGAGCATGAGCACATCAGCGCAGGCGGTTCGGCTGATGTATTTCCTTGCGGGACGCAGCGCACAGCAGTCCTTTCTGCGTACGAGGTGTACGATTATCAGCGCTCCCGAAAGATACTGGGCGATAACGCTGGCAGCCGCAACGCCGGCAGCCGCCATTCCGCATACTATCACAAAGAACAGGTTGAGCGCAACATTCAGCACTCCGGAAATGGAGAGGAAGATCAGCGGCAGCCTTGTTTCACCGGTGGCGCTGAGAAGTCCGCTGCCGAAGTTGTACACTGCCATGGCAGGCATGCCGAGGGAGTATATCCTGAGGTACGCCACGGCGTCCGGGAGCAGCTCCGGCTTTGTCTTGAGGAGCGTCAGCATAGGCTCCGCCAGCAGCAGGCACACCAGGCAGACTATCACGCCAGTCACTCCGCACACCAGCAGCGAGGAGTGCACCGTCATGCGCACGCCCTCTTCATCACCTGCGCCGAGCCTGTGAGCCGCCCGGATATTGACCCCTGCGCCCATACCGATAAGGATCCCGGTGAAAAGAGTCACCAGCAATGTCGTGGAGCCAACGGCTCCAAGCGCTATGTAGTCGGCGAATTTGCCCGCTATCGCAACATCGCTGAGGTTGAAGAGCACCTCCAGCAGCTGTGTCATCATCAGCGGCAGACTGAACAGAAGTATATTCTTCCACAGTGAGCCTGACGTCATGCTTATTGAACACGTCTTTGTATTCATTTGTTCTGTTTACCTGTTCCTTTGTATGTATAAATATGTATCATGGCTCCGGCACATCTGATATGTGACCGTCTGTGCTGCGCTGCACAGTCCCGCCGGAAACATATGATATCACTTTTGCTCCGGTTTGTCAAGGGAGCCCCTGTGCTGCGGCACACAGGTACAGGTGCCGCAGGTCAGCCGGACTTTATTATTTTTATTATTTTATAGTAAGAAGTTCACAGCCCGAAGCTGACGGACAGGGCATTGTTCACCTGGGACATGGCGTCGCTGTCGAGCTCCCCCATGCGCTCCCTGAGCCGCTTTTTATCCAATGTACGCACCTGCTCCAGAAGCACGATGGAGTCTTTCGCAAGTCCGCAGGAAGCGGCGTTGAGCGAAATATGTGTCGGGAGCTTCGATTTGTCCTTCTGACTTGTTATGGCAGCAGCTATCACTGTGGGGCTGTGCTTGTTGCCGACATCATTCTGCACTATCAGCACAGGTCTTACGCCGCCCTGCTCCGACCCCACCACAGGACTGAGATCCGCATAATAAATTTCTCCTCGTTTTACCAGCATTTCACGATCATTCCTTTCATAAGTTTCCCTGGACCGGCGGTCCGTGCCTATATTATTGCCGCTGGCTGTAAAGATATTCAGGACCTCCGGTGTTCCATTGTATTCCGCAGATATCGTCCCAGTTACCGCCGGACAGCCGGTCCTCTGTATTCTTTTCAGAAATTTTGTTCATATATTTGTGTAGAATGAACACAATTTTCCCGGATATTCGGTCACAATTACCAGTGACAAAACAGGAGATTTGGGTTATAATAATAGCACAGCAAATTCGGACATATTTCTGCAAATATATGAAACATTGTGAAAGGAGACTTCCATGGATTACGGTGAGATATACATGTGCATAGACCTGAAGAGCTTTTTTGCTTCAGCGGAGTGTGCCGACCGTGGCCTGGATCCCTTCACCACCAATCTTGTAGTAGCGGACCCGGCGAGGGGAAATGGAGCGATATGCCTTGCGATAACCCCGGCGATGAAAGCTCTGGGGATACGCAACCGCTGCCGTGTATTCGAGATACCGCCCGGGGTGAACTACATCACAGCGCTGCCCCGAATGCGCCGCTACATGGAAGTATCCGCCGAAATATACGGGGTCTACCTGCGGTACATCAGCCCCGAGGACATACATGTTTATTCCATAGATGAATGCTTCATCTATGCTACCCCCTATCTGAACATGTATGGAATGCACCCCAAGCAGTTCGCACAAATGCTGATGGATGCCGTATTCCGCCAGACAGACATAACCGCCACCGCCGGAGTAGGCACCAACATGTTTCTTGCAAAGATAGCGCTTGACATCACCGCAAAACACGTCCCGGATCACATAGGCTGGCTGGACGAGAATTCGTTTAAGAAGCGCCTGTGGCATCACCGTCCGATAACCGATTTCTGGAACATCGGTCCCGGCATAGCCCGCCGCCTGGAAAAATACGGGGTATACGACCTCTGCGGAGTAGCCGCCATGGACGAACAGATACTATATAAAGAATTCGGCGTGAACGCCCGGTTCCTGATAGACCACGCCCACGGCAGGGAGCCCTGCACGATAGCGGAGATACACGCCTACGAGCCGTCCGGGCATTCCATCTCGAACGGGCAGATACTGTTTGATGACTACAACTTCGATGACGCCCTGATAGTCCTGAAAGAGATGGCGGACACCCTGTCGCTGGAGCTTGTTGAAAAGAAGCTGGCGGCGGAGTCCGTGTCGCTGATGGTGGGGTATTCCAAGGACTGCCGGCTGCCCACCGGCGGCACCAAGCGCATGACGGTCTGCACGAACTCCCACAGAAAGCTGGCAGAGCGCCTGGAGCAGCTCTATAAAGAAACCACCCACCGCAATGCCCTGATACGCAGCCTCAACATTGGTTTTTGCGGGCTGACGCCGGAGGAGAACAGCGGCTTCGACCTGTTCATGGACCCGGCGGCAGAGGAAAAGGAAAAGAACATGCAGCGTGCGATAATCGACATCAAGCAGCGGTTCGGCAAGAACTCGCTGATAAAGGCGATGAGCCTTCAGAGCCGTGCCACCGGCATTCGCCGGAACAACATGGTCGGCGGTCACAACGGGGGGTGAGCTCATGAAAAGTCCCGACAGGGCCCGGCAGTTCATGCCGTTTGCTTCGCTGCGTGGGTACTACGACTATATCCGGGAACAGGAGCGGGTCAGGGAGCCACGCCGAGAGCTCTCCGACGACCAGGCGGAGGAGCTTTCAGCGGTGCTGAATTCGTTCTCCCGGGGAGATATGGTGAAAGTCACGCATTACGTGCAGGATCACTATGAAGTCACCCAGGGCATTCTGACCGGGCTCGACCCGGTGTTCCGCCGCCTGACGATAGTCCGCACAACAATAAGCATTGACGATGTGATCAGCGCAGAGTTACTACAGACTAATAATGATATGCCTGATATATAAACTTTGTATACAATTACAAAGATTTTTGCTGAAAAATGCAAAATTCGTCTTGACTTATTGCAGAAATTCTAGTATAATGTTATATATGGAGATATGGTGTCCGGGCGGCAGCGTCCGCTAAGTATCTCAGTATTTCAAATCAATGCAAGAAGGAGATAACTATTATGGCAAGAAATCCCGGTGTATTAACCAAGAACCCCAACGTTATCAAGTGGGTCGATGAGATGGTTGCTCTTACAAAGCCTGATCAGGTAATATGGATCGACGGCTCCAAGGAGCAGCTTGACGAGCTTACTGACGAGGTTTGCTCCCTGCCCGACGGCAATAAGGACAAGATGTACAGACTGAACCCGGAGAAGCTCCCCGGCTGCCTTTATCACAGGACTCTCCCCAACGACGTTGCAAGAGTAGAGGACAGAACTTTCATCTGCTGCCGTGAGAAGAAGGACGCAGGCCCCACCAACAACTGGATGGATCCTAAGGAAATGAAGGCTAAGCTGACCCCCATGTACGACGGCGTAATGAAGGGCAGAACAATGTACGTTATCCCGTACTCCATGGGCCCGATCGGTTCTTCCCTCGCAAAGGTAGGCGTTGAGCTGACCGACTCCATCTACGTTGTTCTTAACATGAACATCATGACCAGAATGGGTGCTGACGCTTTCAAGAACCTCGGCGACACCTCCAATGACTTCGTACGTGGTCTGCACAGCAAGGCTGACGTTGATCCCGAGAAGAGATATATCGTACAGTTCCCGGAGGAGAACACTATCTGGTCCATCAACTCCGCATACGGCGGAAACGTACTGCTGGGCAAGAAGTGCTTCGCACTGCGTATCGCATCCTACCAGGGCAAGAACGAGGGCTGGATGGCTGAGCACATGCTGATCCTCGGCGTTAAGAAGCCCGACGGCGAGATGAGATACATCACAGCTGCATTCCCCTCTGCCTGCGGCAAGACCAACCTCGCAATGCTCATTCCTCCGGCTGTATACAAGGAGCAGGGCTACCAGGTATTCACCGTAGGCGACGATATCGCCTGGATGAAGCCCGGCAAGGACGGCAGACTCTACGCTATCAACCCTGAGAATGGCTTCTTCGGCGTAGCTCCTGGTACTAACGCTAAGTCCAACTACAACGCACTTGCTTCTACCATGAAGAACACCATTTTCACCAACGTTGCCCTGAACAACGCAGACAACACTGTTTGGTGGGAAGGTCTTGACAAGAACCCGCCTGTTGACGCAACAGAGTGGAAGGGTGCAAAGGTAAACGGCGTTGAGTTCACTTCTGAGATCGACCCTGCTACCGGCAAGAACAAGAAGCTTGCTCACCCGAACTCCAGATTTACTGCTCCGGCTGTAAACTGCCCCTGCGTATCTCCTGAGTTCAACAACCCGGACGGCGTTCCTGTAAGCGCTATCATCTTCGGCGGCAGACGTGCTTCCACAACTCCGCTGGTATATCAGTCCTTCGACTGGGTACACGGCACCTACATGGGTTCCGCAGTTTCCTCTGAGACCACCGCAGCTGCTACCGGCGCTGTAGGCGTACTCCGTCACGATCCTATGGCTATGAAGCCGTTCATCGGTTACAACGTAGGCGACTACTGGGCACACTGGCTCGAGATGGGCGAGAAGCTCGGCGACAAGGCTCCTAAGATCTTCAACGTAAACTGGTTCAAGCAGGACGAGAACGGCAACTTCATGTGGCCGGGCTTCGGCGACAACATGCGTGTACTCGACTGGATCATCAGGCGTGTTGAAGGCAAGGTTGACGCTGTTGAGACTCCTATCGGCTATCTGCCCAAGAAGGGTGACATCAACCTCAAGGGTATCGAGGACGAGGTTACCTCCGAGGTTGAGGACAAGCTGCTCGCAGTTGACATCGACCTCTGGAAGAAGGAGATCGCCGAGATGCGCAGATACTACAACGACGACATCAAGGCAAAGGGCGGCAACATTCCGCAGGCTCTCTATGACGAGCTCGACAAGATCGAGGCTAGACTCAACAAGGCTTGATCTCATCGCTTAGTCTGACGACTCAATAAAATTTCCCCCGTTCGTACGAACGGGGGATTTTTTGTGTTATTCAAGATCTAGCGTGTAGTCGCCTATCGTGACAGATGAAAGATTGTTTATATCAATCGGCTTGTCGAGCAGAATCAGGAATGGGTATGAGTCAATGCCTTCAACAGCGGAACTGATAAGGCTGTAGTTTTTTACCTCTGTACCGTCCTTAAATTGCAGTATCAAAGGTTCAGACTTATCGGGCTTTCCTGTCTTTCTTATTTCTTTTACGTCTAACTGTACAGCCAGTGGAGTAATGTTTACTTTTTTAAGTTCGTACAGATAATTGTCTATCTGCACCTCAGCATCAGGCTCGACAGTGACACGTTCTGTACTGATGAAATCAAGCGGAAGCTCTATTGTGACCGGCTCCTCAAGGGGAATCTCCAGGGTGAAGCTATTTCCCCACAGGCTTAATGTGCCGAAGCTTGCGTTAAAGGAACTTTCTTTGTTCAGTTCATTTCCGTGGAACTCAAAAATGACTGTGCGTTTATAACTGCTTTTCGTTCTCTCGCCAAAGCCTTGCGTTCCATAGAAATTGGTAGTCTGTGAATCTGGCTCAAGCTCGCCCCAGATCTCGTTTCCCTGCAAGCCATAGTCCTGTGCAAAGTCATGGAGTACGTCCTCGTTTATATCCAGTTCATACATCACCATAACCACGCTGCTGTCTGCGACAGCTCCGGTAAATGTTACTTTCCCAAATCCGAAATCAGCGGTCTGGTAAAGGTGGGTTCCCATTGCAGACAAATCTGCGGTGGCAAGTTGGTTTTCAATTCCTGTATCTATATATCCAGCGTTATCAAGTGCTCTTTGAGAATAGAACCCACGAAACAGCTTGGTAAAATCCCACCCGACCGAAGCCCCGGCGGCGGTAACTCCTACGGAAGCCGCAGCCACAGCAGCCGCTGCGATAATGACTGGTCTGAGGAAAGAGCGCTTTTTCGTAGTTTCTGAAAATCTGGCTGGAAC
>CAKSGA010000076.1 GCA_934454435.1 uncultured Oscillospiraceae bacterium
GTTATAGATCACTCAGCGTCGTCATCTTCAAGTGAGAACTCAAGATGGGCGCCGCAGTTGGGGCAGTCGAGCTGCTCGCTCGCAGCCTGGTCGTAGTCGAAACGGATCGTGTTGCCGCACTTCGGGCAGGTAGTCTCGTACATCTCGTCGAGCTCCTCATCGAAGTTGTCGTCATCATAATCGTCCTCATCGTCCTCAACGCCGTAAACCTCGTCCTCAAGGTCAGTAACACTTTCCTCGAGGTCAGTCATAACGTCAGCAACGTCATCGAGCTCCTCATCGACCTCAGCAAGATTTTCTGCGATATCGCCGAGAACATCAACGATAGCTGCAAGAACCTTGCCCTCCTTGGTAGAGTTGTCAACATTCAGACCCTCTGCCAGACCCTTGATATAGGAAACCTTTTCACCGATAGTCATTTTGTTCGATCCTTTCATGTCACTGATCAGACATCGCCTGATCACTTAACTCCAAAGAATATAATGCAGAAACTGGATTACTTTACACGCTCCATGTATTCGCCTGTTCTTGTGTCGATGCGAATGAACTCGCCCTCGTTGATGAACAGCGGAACACGGATCTCAGCGCCGGTCTCCAGAGTAGCGGGCTTGGTAGCGTTGGTAGCTGTGTTGCCTGCGAAGCCGGGGTCGGTCTGTGTGATCTGGAGCTCTACAAAGTTCGGAGGCTCTACGCCGAATACCTTGCCCTTGTAGGACAGTACCTTACATACCATGTTCTCCTTAACGAACTTGAAGTTGTCGCCAACGTCAGAAGCGTTTACGGGAACGTCCTCATAGGTCTCGGAATCCATGAAGTGATAGAGCTCGCCGTCAGAGTAGGTGTATTCCATATCCTTTCTCTCAACGTAAGCGGTGGGGAACTTAGCGGTAGGGTTGTAGGTCTTTTCAACTACAGAGCCTGTGATAACGTTTCTCACCTTTGTTCTTACGAAAGCAGCACCCTTACCGGGCTTAACGTGCTGGAACTCGATGATCTGCATTACATTTCCGTCTTCCTCAAATGTCATGCCATTTCTGAAATCTCCTGCTGTGATCATAGTAGGGAACCTCCAAATTATACTTAGTTTATACGGCGCCGTTACAAATCTGCGCCGGTTTATCCGGAGGACCCAATTTCAGGAAAGTCCACCGTATAAATTCTATCTCTCTTATTTTACCCTATTTCAGCCGATTTTTCAAGCCCTTTTTCATAAAAAACTTAAAAATTTATATGTGAATAAGGTTTTTCGATGATTTTGTGAGCACATCGCAGCCATTTTCTGTAACAACTACCATATCTTCTATGCGCACACCGAACTTTCCGGAGATATAAGCGCCGGGTTCCACCGTGACGATCATACCCGGGCGGAGCATTGACCTGCTCCTCTGGGAAAGCGTGGGCTGCTCATGTATCTCAAGACCTACACCGTGGCCGAGCCCATGACCGAAATACTTGTCATAACCGCCCCAGGCTGCAAGGGTCGCCCTGGCAACGCTGTCAACGACCTTTCCGTTGACGCCGGGCTTTACCGCCTTGATACCGTCCTGGTTCGCATAGTAGACTGCGTTGTACAGCTTCTCCATCTCCGGCGATATATTTCCGACCGCAAGGGTGCGGGTCATATCGCTGTGATAGCTGTCCACCACAGCGCCGAAGTCCAGTGTGAGGAACTCACCCTCGCCCAGCTTCTTGTCCGTGGGCACCGCATGCGGCGACGCTGAATTCACGCCGGAGGCTGCGATTGTTTCAAACGAAAGGTCGTCTGCGCCGCAGTCCATCATGTAGTAATTCAGCAGAGCAGCGACCTGCTTCTCAGTCATGTCACGGCTGATGTTGTCCACCAGGCGCTCGAAAGCTCTTTCGGCGATACGCTGCGCCTTTACTATCAGACCGACCTCTTCCTCGCTCTTGATGATACGCATGTCCCAGATGAACTGTGAAAGCTCCGGGGAGGCGTCCAGCTCGGTGAAATGGAGCTGCTCCTTGTATGCAGCGTACTCGGAGAGGGTCATGTAGTCGCTCTCCAGCATGAGCCTGCGAATGTTGTGCTTTAACAGGAGCTCCGTGAGCTGGCTGCGCATGTCCTCCAGCAGAAGCACACGGCAGTCCGTGACACGCTGCTTTGCCTTGTCGAAGTAGCGGGAATCTATGATGAGATAGCTCTGCTCCTTTGTCACAAGAATGACCCCGGCTGAGGACTTGAACCCGCAGAAATAACGTCTGCTGACATCAGAGGTAATAAGCGCTCCGCACTCGTTACCGTCCAGTTTCTGCTGTAATCTCTCGATATTAGTCATGGCAGCCACCCAGGATATTCTCCAGCGCATACAGTGCCAGCACATAGCTGTTGCTTCCGAATCCTGCGATAGTCCCTCTGCATACCGGCGCTATCACGGAGTTCTTGCGGAACTCGTCACGGCTGTTGACATTGGAAAGATGTACTTCAATAACAGGAATCCTGATAGCCGAAATGGCGTCACGGATAGCGTAGCTGTAATGAGTGTACGCTCCGGCGTTGAGGATAACTCCTGCGCAGTCCAGACGGGATTCATGCAGGCGGTCGATAAGGGCGCCCTCGGAATTGCTCTGGAAGAACACCGGCTCAAAGCCCATGCTGCGTGCTTTTTCGTCCAGCATATCGTTGATGGTGTTGAGGGTCTCGTTTCCGTAGATGTTCGGCTCACGCTCACCCAGCAGGTTGAGGTTCGGCCCGTTCATTATCAGTATTTTTTTCATATGTTTACCTCCCGTTATTTATTTTGGAAAGCTCCAGAATCCTTCTGAATCCGGGATCCGTGGAAGCCCACTTGTCCCTTACCGCATTCTTCTGCTCCGGCGTGCCGTATTCCATGTAATAGTTGTCCAGGAATTCCTGACCGATAGTCACCGGGACTTTATGCGGCTTCACCGGAAGCATTGCCGGGAAATACAGCCGCTTCATCATTCCGGTGATCTTTGCGGATTCCTCCGGGGTGAAATCGACGGTTATATTCCGCACATGCCTGCTGTTGTCAAGAATCTCGAAAACCAGGTCTACACTTGCCTTAAGCTTCATCTGTTCGCTGGAACGCTTCGGATCCACCAGGCTGAACTCATAAACGATATCGTACCGCCTGACCTCCTGACCGCCGACAACCAGCCTGCCGTCTTCCAGCATTGGCTTTGACATGTCGAGCGTCTGCCTGTTCCAGCCGATGAACACGTACATTGCGTTGTCCATGACTTTCTTATCAGCCGTCACCCAGTATGAGACCCCACGCTGATACGCAAGGACATCGACCAGCTCGCTGGCGGGGAAACCATGCTCCGCAACATGCTGAAGCGAAAGCCCGAGTCCCTGCATCAGCCTGTCCCGGTACTTCAGCGGGATATTGCGGGTGTATTTCTTCACGAAATCACTGCCGGACATGTCGCTGTCAAGGTCCTGCGCCATGCTGAGCAGCCTGTCACCCTCGTAGTTCACGCTTTGAGCGCACTCTATCGGTATTATCCCTGCCTCGCGGTAGAAATCGCACATAACGCCCTTGGCGAACTGATAATTAACGATATAGGCATTGCCGTTGTAAAACAGCCCCTGCTGTCCCTGGTGCAACCTGCGGGACATGGAGTGCTCCCCGCCTTCCATGCTGTCCTTTACGAGCATTTCCTCCACCTTTGGGATAAGATATGTCGTTATTGCGTCCTCTGCGGCGTTGAGCATGTGCTGCTCCCTGTCGCATGCCGTGATATAACACAGTATCTGCTGATTTATGCAGCGTATCACATCGCCGGTTTCCTGGCTCTGATATAGGCTCTGATATAGGCAGTTCATGTTCTCTCCTTTACAGCGACTCGTAGTAGCGCTTCATCTCTGCGGCGTCTTCCGCCTGGGTCCCTGCGGACTCACAGATAATGGAGGGCTGCATGTGCCTGCAATGTATCTCCTGCATCAAAGGCTGATATTCCGGACCGAACTGCGTGTCAGCAAAGGTCAGGTGCCTCTTCTCGCCGCCGTTGGTGAACTCTATGCGGCTGAAATGAATGTGCATATTGTTGAGCCGCTCCGTACCGAGCTTGTCGGCTATCATGCCGAGCATATGCGCATAGTCCTCACGGCAGGTGATACCGCCGAGGGTGCGTGCGTACAGGTGCCCGAAATCCACCGTGGGCAGGAACCTTTCGTCAACCCCGCACAGCTCCAGGACTTCCTCCAGGGTGCCGAGCTGATTTATCTTGCCCATGGTTTCCGGGCAGATGATTATCTCCGACAGACCCTCTTCGTCAAGACGCTGCTGCGCCAGCTTCAGGGTGTCCTTAGCGAGCTCCGTAGCCTGTTCCCGGGTCATTTTGGAGCAGCTTCCGCTGTGCACTACTATCTTCCTCGCACCCACTGAATGCGCCGCCCGGGCGGACTGAAGGATATAGTCCACGCTCTTGAGCCGTGTTTCCTCGGTCACTGAGGAAAGCGAAATGAAGTACGGCGCATGCAGCGTCACATATATGCCGTTCTCCTGAGCCAGCCCGGGGAGCAGCGCCGGAGTCTTTTCGGACAGCCGCACGCCCCTGCCGCACTCGATCTCATAGCCGTTCAGCCCCATGGAGCCGAGGTATTCCGGGAGCTGCTCGGGAAACTTGCGCTTGCCCCAGCTTTCAGCGTTGCCGCCGGGTCCGAATGAAATTGCCATTACTTTTCCTCCAGCTTTGAATAGTCCCTGTGGAACACAAGGCTCTCCACCCTGCGTTTCAGGCGGAACGTCCAGGTTTTTTCCAGGTGGAACGGCTCCACCAGCACCGTGCGTATCCCGGCGAAATTTCCCGCCATGACGTCGGTGAATATCTGGTCGCCGACTACCAGTGTATATTTTTTACTGACGCCCATAGCCTTCACCGCTCTGTTCACTCCGAAGGTCAGAGGCTTTGCGCCGTTTGCCGTGTACTCCAGCCCGAGCTTGCCCGCCAGCGGAGCCACACGCTTTGTCGTGTTATTTGAAACGACACGCATTTTTATTCCAAGGGTGCGCATTTTGTCAAGCCACTCGTCCACTCCTGCCTCCGCCGCAGGATCCCCGTGCATGGAAAGTGTGTTATCCATGTCGAGCACCAGCGCCTTCACGTGGTTCTTCCGCAGGAATTCCTCATCGATCTGCAAAACGCTTTTCAGCCAGAATGTGGGCTTAAACAGCATGTTCCCTCCATTTTCTGCAAAACAATCAAACCGGACAGGAAGCCTGCCCGGTTCAACCGTTGTGTTTTAGTCGCACTAAGCTCAGAAAGATCAGAACTTACGCTTGCGAGCAGCTTCGGACTTCTTCTTACGTTTTACCGAAGGCTTTTCGTAATGCTCTCTCTTACGAACTTCAGCAAGAACGCCGTCCCTTGCGCATGAACGCTTGAAACGCTTAAGAGCGGTATCAAGAGATTCATTTTTGCCAAGACGAATTTCTGCCATCTATATTTCCCTCCCTTTGCCAAAAGGCATAGGTTTTCTACATAATAGTAGCTATACAAAAAGTATATAATTAATTATATCGCAAAAACCACGATTTGTCAAGGCGTAATCTGAAATTTATTCACTTTTTTTGATTTTCGTGAATTCTGCCAAATCCTGCTGTTGAAAATTAGTGCTTTGCGACATAACCAATTTATATTACTCCTTGACCCACTCAGCGATATCCACCGGCGTACCGTCTGCCCAGAGGCGTTCGAGCTGATAGAAATCCCTTGTTTCCTCAAGGAACACATGCACGATGATATCATAATAGTCGAGCACTATCCAAGTCTGGGACTGGTAGCCCTCAATGCTCCTGGGCTTGACGCCCTTTTCGCCGAGCTGGTACTCCACCTCGTCAGCGAGCGCCTTGACCTGCGTTGTGCTGGTAGCGGAGGCGATAACGAAGTAGTTAGCAAGAATAGTCAGGTCCTCGACCTTTAGTGCGGTTATATCCTTTGCTTTTCTGGAATCAAGTGCCTTAACGGCGATCTCAAGTTCTTCTCTGTCTGTCATAGGATCTCCTTGTCTGTGTTGTATTTCAGATAATAATTATATGCCTCGAACGTGTATTTCGGAATACTCCCGCACTTCTTGCATACGTCCATTATATTATATGCGAGAGCTACCGCCATCGCCTTGTCAAGGTCATTCCTGCATATCTTGCGGAACCTGTCCACGTCCTTGTAGCTGCGCTCTGCGGAGATCATGTCTCCGAGATACACTATCTTCTCCAGCAGCGTGAGCTTCGCACAACCAACCGTGTGAAAGCGTATCCCGTTGATTATCTCCTCGTCATGTATCCCCAGCTTATCCCGGACATATGCGGCGCCAGCAACACCGTGCCACAGCGTCGGAGCGTCTATTTCAGCAGGGTCCGGACGCAGCCCGCTGTCTATGGTCATCTGCTTCTGCCGTTCCGGAAGATCCTCTTTCATGATATCGTGAAGAAGTCCTGCCAGGTAGCAGCGCTTTTTGTCCGCACCGAACCTTTCAGCGAGATCATAGCACGCCTCCGCAACGTTCATGCTGTGGGTGAAGCGCTTTTTGGAGAGCCTGCCTTTCAGCAGCTCCTCATACTGGTCGAATTCCTTGTATCTGCTCAAATTCTGCCTCCATCAAGCCTTATACAGACCATTTTCACGGATATACTCCGCAACGCCTGCCGGGACCATACCTGAGATATCCCCGCCGTTTACTGCGGCATTCCTGACCTCCGTAGAGGACATCGTGACCGCCTGGGTAGGCAGCACCTTTATCCTGCCGATATCGTTGGCGTACTCCATCATATCCGAAAGACTGTCGCTGTCCCGGGCAACTGCGCAGACCCTTGTTTCTTTCAGCAGCGACTCATACTTGTACCACTTGTCAAAGCTGAACAGCATATCACTGCCGATGAGCAGGAAAAACTGCTCGTCCGGATACAGCTCCCTGAGCGCACGCACGGTGTTTATTGAATAGCTGGTGCCGCCCAGCCTTACCTCGATATCGCTGACCTCGGCGCCCGGGATATGCCCGAATGCACGCCTGCACATCTCTGCCCTGTCCTCATACGGCAGGAGGTCGGTGTGCTTGTGCGGGGAAACGAACGTGGGTATGATCAGCAGCCTGCGCAGCTTGAGCTGCTTCACAGCCTCTTCCGCAAGGCGGACATGCCCGTTATGCACCGGGTTGAACGCTCCGCCGAAAATACCTGTCTTCTTTACGCTGTCACTCAAGTTCTATCACCCGCTTCTTGGGGTCCTTGCTGCGGCGCCAGAGCACGAACTTCCTGCCGATGACCTGAACGACCTCGGACTTTGTGAGCTCCGCTATCTGGTCCGCCGCCTCGCGCGCGGTGAACTCGCAGTTCTCCTGGACGCCCACCTTTATCAGCTCCCGGGCATTGAGCACATCATCGAGCTGCTTTATAAGCTCCGCGCCGATGCCCTGCTTGCCCACAAAGAATATAGTATTGTAGCTCTGTGCGATATAGCGCAGCTGCGCCCTCTGTTTACTTGTCAGCATTAACCGAATTTCTCCTTTAAGATCCTGGCAAGCTGCTCAAATGCCCTTGCCCTGTGGCTTATCTTATTCTTTTCGTCCTCATCAAGCTCCGCCATGCTCCTGTCCTCGTCCACCATGAATATGGGGTCGTAGCCGAAGCCCTTGCTGCCGGTCATCTCGTCGCCTATGTAGCCCTCGATCTCACCGGTAACGGAATACTCATCGTCCTCTGCGTAAATAAAGTAGATCGAGCAGACAAAGCGAGCCTCCCTCAGAGGTCTGGATACGCCGTGCATTTCCTCCAGTACCTTCTCGCAGAGCTCCTTGTCGGTGGCGCCCTCACCCGCATAGCGGGCGGAGTATATGCCCGGTGCGCCGTTGAGGAAGTCTATCTCAAGACCGCTGTCGTCGGCAATGGTCGGGAGCCTGGTAGCCTCGAACACTGCACGTGCCTTGATATGGGCATTCTCTTCAAAGGTTTCGCCGTCCTCGACTATCTCATCTGTAAAGCCTGCCTCACGCATCGACATCACGTCAAAGCCGTACGGCTCCAGGAGCTTTCTGAACTCCCGTATCTTGCCCTGATTGTTTGACGCAATTATCAGCCGCTGTCGGACAGGCGACGAGGCGGCAGGTTTTTCTTCGCCGGATCTGTGAAGATGTTTCATAAAAATTCCTTTCCAATTTACTGCACCAATTACGGTGCGTTATTAAACCCATTGCAGGGATAATTTCTTATTCAAAGAGCGCCCTGACATAGTCCTCAGGCACGAACGGCTGGAGATCGTCTATCTTCTCTCCCACGCCGACCAGCTTTACGGGTATGCCGAGCTCATTCTTTATAGGTATTATTATACCACCTTTTGCCGTTCCGTCAAGCTTTGTGAGAACAATTCCCGTAATTTCAGCACTTTCACTGAAAAGCTTTGCCTGATTGACTGCATTCTGTCCAGTAGTCGCATCAAGTACCAATAAAGTTTCAACGCAGGCGTCCGGAACTTCACGCTCGATGACACGGGCGATCTTTTTGAGTTCCTCCATGAGGTTCTTCTTGTTGTGCAGACGTCCGGCGGTATCACAGAGTACCACGTCCGCTCCCCTCGCCTTTGCAGCGCTGAGTGCGTCGAACACTACCGCTGCCGGGTCGCTGCCCTCGCTGTGCTTGATGATATCCACGCCCGCACGGTCGGTCCAGACGTTGAGCTGGTCGATCGCCGCCGCACGGAACGTATCCGCCGCCGCTACCAGCACCTTTTTCCCGTGGGACTTCAGGTTTGCCGCCAGCTTGCCTATCGTGGTGGTCTTGCCGGCACCGTTGACGCCTATCACCATGATGACTGACGGCTTGGTGTCCATGCGGAGCTCGTTGCCGCCGGTGAGCATTTCTGCAATGATATCCCGGAGAAGCTGCTTGACGTCCGCAGGGTCGGTTGCACCCGTGCGCTTCACCGCCTGGCGGAGCTGGTCGCAGATCTCCATCGAAGTTTCTGCGCCGATATCCGAGAGGATAAGCGTTTCCTCAAGCTCCTCAAAGAAATCCTCGTCTATTTTGGTGAAGCTGTTCATCAGCAGCTCCAGCTTGCTCATGAAGCCGTCCTTGGTCTTTTTCAGGCCGTTCTTCAGCTTCTCAAAAAAGCCGATCTTCTTCGGCTGCTCTTCTTCGGGCTCCCCGCCGTCAGGGAGCTCCTCCGGCCGGGCTTCTTCCGCCTGGACAGGCTCCTCAGCCTCCTCCGTTGGTTCCTCCGGAGCTGCGTCAGGCTCGTCCACGGGGAGCTCTACCGGCTCTTCGGGGAGCTCTTCCGGAGCTTCAGCTTCGGAAGGCTGCTCCGCAGGGTCCGCCCACGCTTCGCCGGGAACGTCAGCGTCAGACGTTTCAGCCTGTTCCTGCTGTTCGAGAAGCTCTTCATCGGCGTCCTCCTGCTTTTTCTTCTTTTTGAATTTATCGAAAAATCCCATATGACCTCCGTTACTTCAACTCAACATCAAGCTCGTCCGCAAGATCCCGGCGCAGCAGTCTTGAAACGCCCTTCTCCTGCATGAATACGCCGTACAGCACCTTGCAGCCCTCGATAGTTCCACGGCGGTGGGTGATGACCATGAGCTGCGTCTGGCTGCTGAACTGGTTGAGATACGTTATGTACTTGTCCACGTTCACATCGTCAAGCGCTGCGTCCACCTCGTCCAGCATACAGAACGGCGTGGGACGGTGCTTCAGTATCGCAAAATAGATGGTGATAGCCACCATCGTCTGCTCGCCGCCGGAGAGTGAGATAAGGTTCTTTATGACCTTTCCGGGCGGCGCTGCAAGTATCTCTATACCGGAATTCAGCACGTCCTCCGGGTCGGTGAGCTTCAGCTCGCCGTGCGCACCATCGCCGAATATGCTGACGAAGATCTCCCTGAAGCTCTTGTTTATCTCCTCAAAGCTGTTCAGGAACCTTGTCTTGATGTCCTCCGTCAGGTCGGATATCAGGCGCTCCAGTTCACGCTTGCTCTTCTCTATGTCCTCGAGCTGCGCCGTCTGGAACTTGTAGCGCTCCGACACGGTGCGGTACTCTTCGATGGACTCCATGTTTATGCTGCCCATGGAGGTTATCTTCTTGCGGAGAGCCTCCAGGTCATTCTCTGCCATGAGCAGGTTTTCAAGGGGCTTGGCCTGCTCCATCGCCATGGAAACGGTGAGATCGTAGCTGTCAAGCAGCATTGCGACTATCCTCTCCTGCTCCCTGACCTCGCCGGTGCGGCGCTCCTCCAGTCTTGCTATCTCCTTTGAGAAATGCTCCTTGTTGGAATTCGCTTCGTTTATGTCCCGGTGCATCTGCCCGATGGAAAGCTCGAGCTGCTCAATCTCCGCCATGGAACGGCTGATGTCAGCCTCCTTGTCGGTGAGCTCGCCGCTGTGCTGCTCTATCTCTTTCTTCACACGCTCTATTTCAAGGCGGATACGGTCGTCATCGGCTTCCAGCGCTGCGACTGTTTCCTTGTAGCTGTCACTGCTCTGGAACAGTGCACGGCGGTTCTCCTCACGTGTGCGTATCTCTACCCGGAATGCGTCTATGTCCTTTTCGGCAGCCACTCTGTCGAGGTTGAGCTGCGAAAGGCTGTCGGAAACCTCCCGGAGATGTGCGGCGGCGTTCTCACGCTCGCTGCCGGACTGCTTCTGCTGTTCCTCCAGAAGTGCTATCTTCTCATCGCAGGCTGCAACGATGCTCCTGTTCTCGCTTATCTGCTTCCTGTACTGCTCTATCTGAATGTCGAAACGCTCCAGAGCCTGCCTTGCAGAATCTCCCTGCGCCGAAAGCTGCTCAATGAGCATTTCATACTTGGAGAGCTCCGCCCGGGCGCTTATCTCCTGGGTGTCGAGAGCCTTCAGTTCGTCCTCCATGCCCTCCATCTCAACACTGAACTTCGCAGCCTCCGCCTGATACTGGCGGTATGCCTCGGTCTTTTCTGCGAGAGTCTTTCTCAGCGCAATGACCTCGGTATACAGCGTGTCCTTCTCCTGTTTGCGGGAGATTATCCCGGCGCCGCTGCTGCGGCTTCCTCCGGTGAAGGAACCGCCGGCGTTTACCACCTGACCGTCCAGCGTCACGATACGGAACTTCGCCCCGTACTTTCTGCTCAGGAACGCCGCCGTGTCAATATCATCAACGATCGCAGTAAGTCCCAGCAGGTAGCTGATTATGTTGCGGTACTCATCGTCGCAGTCAACAAGGTCGCTTGCGATGCCCTCAAAGCCCTGCTCCGACTGAAGTCCCGGCTGGTTCAGGCATCGCCCTTTCATCGCCGTCATGGGGAGCATGGTGGCACGTCCGGCATTGGTTTCTTTCAGGAACCGAATGCAGCGCTTGGCTATCTCCTCATTGTCCACGATTATGTTCTGCATTGCTGCACCCAGCGCCGTTTCTATCGCCGCAACGTAGCGGTCGTCCATGCTGACGACATCAGCGACTGTACCGTGAATTCCGCCGATACGCCCCTGCTGCGAAGCCCTCATGAGCTCCTTTACGCTGTGGGTGTAGCCCTCCATGGACTTCTCCACGTCCTCCAGCAGTTTCCAGCGCTTCTGCTTGGTGTCCAGCTCGTCTGCGACCCTGTCCGCTTCGGACTTTGCGTCGTTCATTCTGCGGACCTTGCCCTCGTTCAGACGCTGATATCCCGCAAGGCGGTTCTGCTTTGCGGAGCGCTGCTCTGCGA
>CAKSGA010000077.1 GCA_934454435.1 uncultured Oscillospiraceae bacterium
CACCCTCAAGGGTGTCTACCAGAACCTTTACAGCAGGCATTGCATTGATCAGAGCTGTTCCGCCGCCGGCTACGATACCCTCTTCAACGGCAGCCTTTGTAGCTGCGAGAGCGTCCTCGATACGGAGCTTCTTCTCCTTCATCTCGACCTCGGTAGCAGCGCCGACCTTGATGACGCCTACGCCGCCGGAGAGCTTAGCCAGTCTTTCCTGGAGCTTCTCCTTGTCGAACTCGGAGGTAGTTGTTTCGATAGCGTTCCTGATCTCATGAACTCTGTCCTTGATAGCGTCCTTGTTGCCGCAGCCATCAACGATGATCGTGTTCTCCTTATTGACCTTAACCTGCTTAGCACGGCCGAGCTGATTGATCTGGGTCTCCTTGATGTCAAGACCGAGTTCATCGGTGATCACCTCGCCGCCGGTCAGGATAGCGATATCCTTGAGCATTTCCTTACGTCTGTCGCCGAAGCCCGGAGCCTTGACAGCAACGCATACGAACACGCCTCTCAGCTTGTTCAGGATGATGTTTGTAAGGGCGTCGCCCTCTACGTCCTCAGCGATGATAACGAGCTTCTTGCCAGCCTGCACGATCTGCTCGAGCAGCGGGAGGATATCCTGAATGGAAGAGATCTTCTTATCTGTGATGAGGATATACGGATCATCGATAACGGCTTCCATCTTATCGGTATCTGTTACCATGTACGGAGAAATGTAGCCACGGTCGAACTGCATGCCCTCTACTACCTCGGAGTAGGTCTCAGCGGTCTTGCCCTCTTCGAGGGTGATAACACCGTCAGCAGTTACCTTCTCCATAGCCTCAGCGATGAGCTTACCAACGCTCTCATCGCCTGCGGAAACGGTAGCGACTCTCTCAATGTCCTTGCTGCCGTTTACAGCCTGGGAGTTCTTCTTGATCTGCTCAACTGCTGCGTCAACAGCCTTCTGCATGCCCTTCTTTACTACCATGGGGTTAGCGCCGGCTGCGATATTCTTCATTCCCTCACGAACCAGAGCCTGTGCCAGCAGAGTTGCGGTGGTGGTACCGTCGCCTGCTGCGTCGTTGGTCTTGGTGGCAACTTCCTTGACGAGAGCTGCACCCATGTTCTGGAATGCGTCCTCAAGCTCGATCTCCTTTGCGATGGTAACGCCATCGTTGGTGATCAGCGGGCTGCCGTACTTCTTGGAGAGAACTACGTTCCTGCCCTTCGGGCCGAGGGTTATCTTAACTGTATCTGCCAGGGTGTCAATGCCTGCCTGGAGAGCCTTGCGGGCTTCTTCGCCGTAAATGATGTCCTTTGCCATGATGAATTCCTCCTATACGATTATTCTACTACTGCGAGTATGTCGGACTGTCTGAGAATGGAGTACTCAACGCCGTCTACCTTGACCTCTGTGCCTGCGTACTTGCTGATGAGCACCTTGTCGCCTACCTTGACGTTCATGGTGATCTCCTTGCCGTCAACGTTTCCGCCGGGACCTACTGCGACTACCTCTGCAATGGAGGGCTTTTCCTGTGCGGAAGCTGTCAGGATAATGCCGCTCTTGGTGGTCTCCTCAGCTTCGACCATCTTTATTACTACACGGTCTGCTAAAGGCTTGATTGTCATAACTGTATTTCCTCCTTAAATGTCAGCCCGGCGGTTCATTTCACTGCTCCACCGTTCTGGTCTTATAATGTACTTTCTGATTTAGCACTCTGTTTCTCTGAGTGCTAATTATATTTTAACCATTTTTCAGAATAAATCAAGGGGTATGAGCATGTTTTTTGAAAAGTTTGTCAATTTTGTGCATTTTACAAATTCCGCAGCCCTACATTTTAGCAATTTTATACATAAACCAGACATGCTGTAGGGACGGATCCTGTATCCGCCCGTTAAAATATCAGGGCGCAATTCCGGAGCAATACTTGCGGACGACATCATGAGTGTGCGGTCAGCGGGCGGATGCTCTGCATTCAGCCGGGCGGAAACAGATTCCGCCCCTACATGATATTCCGATATATCCAGTCCAATGACCATTCAAAACAGGACGGGCTGGGGGCAACCGCACAAACATCGTATTTGTGCCTGTCGCTGTGCAGCGTTTTTTTGCGACACAAAAAATGCAGTGACAGACGAAGATGAGGGTTTATCGACAGGCTAAGGGCTGCAATGTAATTGCAGCCCTCCCTCTTTTTTAATTCCAGCCGTATTCGCCGTTCTGACCGAAAAGCCGCTCCACGCCACGGCGCAGGAGCTCGCTCCTGGCAGAGGAAAGGTCCGGGTCGGCATGGAGTATCTCTCCGGCGAGTTTATCGACCTCTTCAAGCACCGCAGAGTCGTCAGCGATATCTGCAACTTTAAGCGGTGGCAGGCCGTGCTGTTCCCTGCCGAAAAAGTTTCCGGGACCCCTCAGTTTCAGATCCTCCCGGGCTATCTCGAAGCCGTCAGTGGTGCGCACCATGGCGTCCGTGCGGGACTTCGTATACTCGCTCCTGCTGTCCGACATGAGTATGCAGAAGCTCTGCTCGCTCCCTCTGCCGACACGCCCCCTTAGCTGATGAAGCTGCGAAAGCCCGAACTGCTCCGCATTCTCGATAAGCATCACCACCGCATTCGGAACGTCTATACCGACCTCGATGACCGTCGTCGAAACCAGCAGCTTTATCCTGCCCGCCTTGAATTCCGACATCACCCTGTCCTTCTCTGCCTGCTTAAGCCTGCCGTAAAGTAGCCCCGTGGGAATGTCACGGAAATCTCCGCTCACCAGCGTGTTGTAATAGTCGATGGCGCTTGCTTTCTCGCTCTTTCCCTCCGGGTCGTCCACCAGCGGACACACGATATACGCCTGCCTGCCGGCTGCGATGTGCTTCCTGATGAAACTGTACACCCTCTGCCGGAAGCTGCTGTCCACCGCATAGGTCTTGACGGGAAGCCTGCCCCTCGGCATTTCGTTCAGCACAGAGACCTCAAGGTCGCCGTAGATTATCAGCGCCAGCGTCCTTGGTATCGGCGTTGCGGACATGGCGAGGATATGCGGTGCCGTCCCCTTTTCTGCCAGAGCCGCCCGCTGCGCCACGCCGAAACGGTGCTGCTCGTCCACTATAACAAGCCCTGCACTCTTCATCACCGAGGACTTCTGTATCAGCGCCTGGGTGCCTATCAGCACGCCGGTCTGACCTGCCTCGGCACGGGAGCGCACCTCCGCTTTCTGCTTCGGCGTAAGGCTTCCGGAAAGAAGCTCCACCCGTACCCCCAGCGGCTCCAGGAATTCCGAGAACGTCTTGTAATGCTGCTGAGCCAGCACCTCCGTAGGAGCCATTACAAGAGCGGAATAGCCGTTAAGGCAGCAGAAATACGCCACCGCCGCTGCCACAAGGGTCTTGCCGCTGCCTACATCTCCCTGTATCAGGCGGTTCATGGGATACTCACGCTGCATATCCTGAATGCAGTCGTTGACAGCACTTAGCTGCGCATTCGTAGGCTTGAACGGCAGACGCTCCCACAGTGGAGAAATGTCCGCCGCCCGCATGACCGCTCCGCTGCGCTCCCGCCCACGGTTTTTCATCAGTGAGAGCCCCAGTTTCAGGGTCAGCAGCTCCTCAAATACCAGACGGCGGCGGGCTTCGGTGTACTCCTCACGGCTGCGGGGGAAATGTATCTGCCTTACCGCCTGCTCCCGGGGGAGAAGTCCCAGGCGCTTTACAAGTCCCTCTGGGAGCGTTTCACCCTGCTTCACCAGGGAAAGCGCCGTTTTTACGTTTGCTGACACCATGTTGTTCGTCAGCCCGGCAGTCAGCGGGTACTTCGGCATGAGCCCGCCCTCGGAAGTGCCAACAAACAGCGGCGAGCCCACCTGCTTTCTCACCAGGTCGCCGGTTATCTTGCCGTAGAAGAGATACTCGTGATCCTCCTCCAGCTTAGCAAAGGTGTACTTTGCATTGAAAAACACCGCCGTGATGTTGCCGGTACCGTCTGTAAGCTCCGCCTTGTACAGAGCCATTCTGGAATACTCGCTGAACGGCGCTGTTTTTCTCCTCACAAATGCACGAAAGGCGCAGACCTCTCCGATCTGCACCTCCGACAAGGGCTTCGGGCAGGTGAAATCCACATAGTCTCTGGGATACAGCCCGATAAGCTGCTCCACGGTTTCTACGCCGAGCTTTTTGTACAGCTCGGCACGTTTTGGTCCTACACCCTTTAAGTATGTGATCTCCATCACTCGACGGAAATAATGTAGTAGTAAACAGGCTGTCCGCCGTTCACAAGGTTGATGTCGATGCTGTCGCTTATCCTGGAGCGAAGCTGCTCGTACGCCGCATTTGCAGCCTCGTCAGTGACGTCTGAGCCGTAGATGACGGTGACATAGCTGCTGGAACCGCTGATAAGCCTCTTGGTGAGCTTGGTGAGCGCCTTGGTGACGTCCTTTTCAGTGAACACGATCCTGCCGTTGTCCATCGCAAGTATCTCGCCCTGCTTTATCTTGTGGCCGTCGTATTCGCTGTCACGCACCGCAAAGGTGATCTGACCGCTCTGCACCCTGCCGAGGGCTTCCGTCATATTGCTGCGGTTCGTAACAAAATCAGCGCCGGGGTCAAAGTTCATCAGCGCAGTAATTCCCTGCGGGATAGACCTGGACTGGAGCACGCACACATTCCTGTCAGCGAGGGATACCGCCTGCTCCGCTGCCATGATGATATTCTTGTTGTTCGGCAGAACGAAAACATTGTGCGCCGGGGTCTGACCTATAGCTTCAAGGATATCCTCCGTTGACGGGTTCATGGTCTGACCGCCACGGACAACACTGTCTGCGCCGAGGTCACGGAACAGCGCTTCAACGCCTGCGCCCGCCGCCACTGCAACAAAACCGAAATCCTTCTCAGGCTTCACGGGGACCTTACGGTTGTTCTGCACGGCTTCGTCAGCCTTGATGATGTTGTGGTGCTGCTCACGCATGTTCTCTATCTTCATCTTGGTGAGGTCGCCGAATTTCAGCCCCTCTTCGATAGCCTTGCCGGGGTGGTTGGAATGTACGTGCACCTTTATTATATCATCGTCATCGACTACCACCACGCAGTCGCCTATCGTTTCAAGGAAAGCACGCAGCGCCGTTGCGTCCTTTGCACCCTGCTTCTTGTTGACTATGAACTCGGTGCAGTAGCCGAAATGTATCTCTTCCTCGGCAGCGCCCGCAGCGGCTACGGCAGCCGGTGCAGCGGGCCTGGTCTCACTGTCGGAGCGAATGATCTGCCCGCCGGAAACGACCTCCAGCATGCCCTCCAGTATCACCAGCAGACCCTTTCCTCCGGCGTCCACAACTCCCGCTTTCTTGAGCGCCGGGAGCAGCTCCGGGGTCTTTTCAAGGCTCTTTTCGCCCTCGGCGATGAACTCACGCAGGAACTCTGCGGCGTCGCCGCCCTCCTTTGCTGCGTCCTTGGTGTTCTCCCACGCCTCACGCACTACGGTGAGGATCGTGCCCTCGGTGGGCTTCATTACGGACTTGTACGCAGCGTCCACGCCCAGCTTGAAAGCGTCAGAGAGCTGCTTTGCGTCAGCCTGCTCCTGCCCTGCAAGACCCTTGGAGAGTCCACGGAAAATAAGCGACAGAATAACGCCGGAATTGCCCCTCGCACCCCTCAGCATAGCCGAAGCGGTGAGCTTTGCGGCTTCCCCTGCGGTTATTGCGTCAGAAGCCTGCTTGAGCTCTGCCAGGGCGTTGCCGATGGTCATGGACATATTCGTTCCGGTGTCGCCGTCCGGCACGGGGAATACATTCAGCTCGTCAACTGCAAGCCTGTTATTGGAAATGTTGTTTGCGCCCGAGATCACTGCGTCCCGGAACAGCTTTCCTGAAATTGTCATTACTTTGCGATCCCTTCCTTATATTATTAAGATCATGTCTTTATCTCATCAACATACACATTGACACGCTCAACAGATATGCCGGTGCTCTCTTCCATGACATACTTCACCTTGTTTATGATGCTCTTCACAACGGTGCCTACATTCACGCCGTAAAGCACGGTGATGTGAAGGTCTACAACGAGCTTATCCCTGCCGGCTCTTACGTTGATGCCACGCTCAAAGCTCTTCTTCCTGATAAACGGCAGTGCCGCCATGATAGTCTGCTTTGCACTGCTGACATTCATCTGCACCACGCCGAAGCAGCCCGTCACAGTGCTGCCTATCAGCGCCGTGAAATAGTCCTGCGAAATGGTTATGGTGCCGATATTGTTCTGGACCTTTATCATAGTACCTCCTTCATAAGTGGGATTACAGAATAACTCCCTCTCCTGCCGCACCGCACACCCAGCTCATGCTGAATTCCTTCTGCGCAGCGTTGGCGGCATGTATGTCATCGAACACCCCGAAAACCGCCGAGCCGCTCCCGGTAAGCATTGCGCCCCGGGCTCCGAGCTCCATGAGCCTGCAGCAGATGCTCTCTATCCGCTCATCTGCGTAAAGTTCCTGGAACACGTTGTACATCTCGGGGGCATAGTCTTTCGGCATTGCCGCCCGGAATTTTTCCAGACCTCCATGCGGTGCGACCGGGCTGCTATCGTACTTTTTATAGGCTTCCCCGGTGGGGCAGCTGAAATCCGGTTTTATCACCACGAAAACTCCCTCTGCCTCCGGGAAATCCGACATTTCCTCGCCGATACCCCGGCAGAGCCTCGTACCTCCCACAAGACAGAACGGGACGTCCGCCCCGACCTGTACGGCGATATCCAGCAGCCGCTGTTCGCCAAGCGGCTCCCCGAATAACCTGTTCAGACCCCGGAGCACAGCGGCTGCGTCTGCACTGCCGCCGCCCATGCCTGCGCCGCTCGGAATATTCTTCTGGATATCCAGCAGCACTCTGCCGGTTTCTCCGGAAGCCCGCATGAACAGCTCCGCCGCACGGAAAGCGGTGTTGCGGCTGTCAGTGGGGATATCCTCCCGGCTGCATGTGAGCATTATCCCATCGCCGGGGCAGACCACCAAAGTCACAGTATCTGCAAGCGAAATGCTCTGCATTACGGTTTCAAGCGTATGGTAGCCGTCCTCACGCCTGCCGGTTATGTCAAGATATAAGTTGAGCTTGGCGCAGGCGTTCAGTTTAAGTGCACGTATGCGGTTCACCTGTTCAGTTCCTCAACGAACTCCCTGATACGCTGGAGCGCCGTGGTGATATGCTGCACGGAATATGCATAAGAAACTCTCACGTACCCCTCGCCGCTCTCACCGAATGCGCTTCCCGGAACCACTGCGACCTTCTTGCTGTATATCAGCTTCTCGCAGAACTCACTGGAGCTCATGCCGGTGGACTTTATGCACGGGAACACATAGAACGCTCCCTCCGGCTCAAAGCAGTGGAGCCCCATATCGTTGAAGCCCTTTACCACCAGGCGGCGGCGCATGTCGTATTCCTCCAGCATTGCGTCAACGTCTGAGCGGCACTTGGTCAGCGCCGTGATGGCTGCGTACTGGCTGACTGTCGGGCTGCTCATTATGCAGTACTGGTGGAGCTTCAGCATCTGCTTTATAACAGGCTTCGGGCCTGCACAGTAGCCTAATCTCCAGCCTGTCATGGCGTAGGTCTTGGAGAAGCCGTTGACGACCACGGTACGCTCTCTCATTCCGTCCATCTCAACGATGGAAACATGCTTCTCATGACCGTATGTCATTTCGGAATATATCTCGTCCGAGATCACCATGATGTTCGTGTCACGGAGAACGTCAGCGATGGCTGCGAGCTCCTCACGGCGCATTATGGAGCCTGTGGGGTTGTTCGGGAACGGAAGTATCAGCGCCTTGGTGTTCGGCGTGATCTTCTCCCGAAGTGCGTCCGCACGCAGCTTGAACTTATCCTCCTCGGTCATGACTATCGGCACGGGAGTACCGCCGCACACGGTGATTATCGGAGAATAGCACACGAAGCTGGGCTCCGGCACAAGCACCTCGTCACCGGGCTGAATCATTGCACGCATCGCAAGGTCCAGCGCCTCGGAACCGCCGACTGTAACAATAAGCTCGCATGTCGGATCGTACTCGGTATGAATGAAGTTCAGCAGATACTTTGAGATCTCCTCACGCAGCTGCATGAGTCCTGCGTTGGCGGTGTAGGCGGTCCTGCCCTTTTCAAGTACGCTTATCGCAGCCTTTCTCGCAGCCCAGGGGGTCTTGAAGTCCGGCTCGCCAACGGAAAGGGAAATAACGCCCTCTACCTGCTGTGCAATGTCAAAGAATTTACGAATGCCTGACGGCTGAATGTCCCGTATCTTCTGCGGGAGCACCTTATCATAGTCTATCACGGAGAAACCAGGCTCCTTTCATCGGAGTGCTCCTCGTTGAATACGTGGTTCTTCTCCTTATATCTTCTGAGGACGAAGTGCGTGGTGGTGGAGAGCACTCCATCAAGCACAGCCAGGCGCTCTGAAACGAACAGAGCGACCTTTCTCAGGCTGGTGCCGGTGATGGTGATGGAAAGGTCGTTCGCACCTGAAAGCAGGAACACGCTGTCCACCTCATCGTACTGCATTATGGTGTGAGCCAGGTCGTCAAAGCCCCTGTCCTTGAACGGGGTGACCTTCAGCTCTATTATAGCGGTGACTGCATTGTCGTCAGCCTTTTCCTCGTTTACGATGGCTGCATAGCCGATTATGATGCCCTCTTCTTCGAGCTCCTTTATACCTGCTGCGACCTCCTGCTCAGAGATACCGAGCATGGCGGAAAGCTCCGCATTGGAGAGCCGGGCGTTCTGCTTTAATAAGGCAAGTAACTTCTTGTTAGTAGCTGTCATTGCATTATCCTCCTATGTCAGATAGTAATAAAAATTGGTTCTTTCTTTCTGAAAACGCATATTTCACCGAAGCCTGTGTCCCTAAGCATGTCAAGGCACTCCGGGATATCAGCGCCGACATCTGCGACACGGTGGGCGTCAGAACCGACCGTCACCATGCGTCCACCCTTGTCGAAGTAACGCTTTACGTACTCCGCAGACGGCATTGGCACATGCAGGCCCTTTCGTATCCCGGCGGAATTCACCTCCAGGGCGATGCCCTGCCGGATCATCGTTTCCAGTATCTTGTCGATGATTGCGCTGTAACGGGTCATATCGACCTCTGCACCGCCCACGTCGCCGCTTATGAACCTCAGTGGGAACGTCAGGTGCGACAGTGAGCAGAACTTCCCCCATTCCGCCAGACGAAGCTCCTCCTCGAAGTACTCGTCAAGGCAGCGGTATCTGTCCTCGTCGCTGTCAGGGACCTGGTCGAGCCTGGGATATGTCCGGGTGCGGTGGGTGGAACCGAGTACGAAATCGTAATCGTGCTCCGCCAGTATCCTTTCCGCCTGGGGCAGGTCATAGAGAGCCTGCCCCAGCTCCGCACCGTAGTAAACCTCCATGCGCCCGGCGAAGCGCTCCTTTATTTCAAGGAACACATCGTGGGACTTTGCCATTGCACCGGCGTAGTCCCAGCTGTTCAGCTTCTCGTTTTCGATATGGTCTGTCAGCGCATAGTGTTTTATCCCCAGCCCGCAGGCTCGCTCCGCCATTCTCATCGGCTCGTCGCAACCGTCCGGTGAGAGGGTGGAGTGACTATGGATATCCGCCGGGATAAGACGGAGTCTTTCTGTTTCCATTTATTTACCTTCTCTTGTTCTGACCAAAAAATTGACCAGAATATCTGTCTTTCAGATGTGTTTTTTATTATTTTATCACAAAATTTGAATTTTGTCTATGAATACATTTACTTTTTCAGTTTTTTTTAGTATAATAGATAAGAAAGATAAAAAACAAGGCTTGCGGCTTGATACTTTTATACATATTGACCGCAGAACAGGAGGACATAATGAGAGCAGTAGTAGCTGTTATCGGTAAGGACACGGTAGGTATTCTGGCAAAGGTCAGCGGTATATGCGCAGAGCATAACGCAAACGTCATGGACGTTACCCAGACCATCATGCAGGATCTGTTCGCAATGACGATGATGATCGAGATCTCCAAGCTCAACATCGACTACATAGACTTCGCAGACAAGCTGACAAAGGCAGGCAGCGAAATGGGACTCCAGGTGCACGTAATGCACGAGGATATCTTCAACGCTATGCACAGAATCTGATAAGGAGAACACCGACAAATGCTGAATTCAAGCGATATTTTAGAAACGATAAAGATGATACAGGAAGAGAACCTGGATATCCGTACCATCACCATGGGTATCTCCCTTCTCGACTGTATCGACAGCGATATAGACAAGGCGTGCGATAAGGTATACGACAAGATCATGCGCAAGGCCGAGAATCTTGTAAAGACCGGCGAGGACATCGAAAAGCAGTACGGTATCCCGATAGTAAACAAGCGTATCTCCGTAACGCCTATCGCTATGGTTTCCGCAGCGTGCAAGGGCAGCCCCGTGAAGTTCGCAAAGGCGCTCCAGCGTGCGGCTGACGGCACCGGCGTAAACTACCTCGGCGGCTACTCCGCCCTGGTACACAAGGGCTTCTCCGCAGGCGACCTGGAGCTTATCCAGTCTATTCCCGAGGCTCTGGCTGAAACAAGCAACGTATGCTCCTCCGTCAACATCGGCTCCACCCGTGCGGGTATCAACATGGACGCCGTTGCCATGATGGGTCAGGTCATCAGGGACGCTGCAGAAGCTACCAAGGACAACAGCTACTTCGGCGCAGCAAAGATCGTTGTGTTCTGCAATGCCGTTGAGGACAACCCCTTTATGGCGGGCGCATTCCACGGCGTCGGCGAGTACGACTGCGAGATAAATGTCGGCGTTTCCGGACCCGGCGTTGTACGTGCAGCGCTCCGCAAGCACCCAGAAGCAAATATCAGCGAGATCGCTGACGTTATCAAAAAGACCGCATTCAAGATCACCAGAATGGGTCAGCTCGTTGGTACCGAGGCTTCCACAAGACTCGGCGTTCCGTTCGGTATCGTTGACCTCTCACTGGCGCCTACTCCCGCCGTGGGCGACTCCGTTGCCCATATCCTTGAGGAGATCGGTCTGGAAAGCTGCGGCTGCCATGGCACCACCGCATGCCTCGCAATGCTCAACGACGCTGTCAAGAAGGGCGGCGTAATGGCTTCCTCCCACGTGGGCGGACTTTCCGGCGCATTCATTCCCGTATCCGAGGACGCCGGCATGATCGACGCCGCAGTCAAGGGCAGCCTGGGCCTTGAAAAGCTCGAAGCAATGACCGCTGTATGCTCCGTAGGTCTTGATATGATCGCAATTCCCGGCGATACTCCTGCCGACACCATCTCTGCCATTATCGCAGACGAAGCTGCTATCGGCATGGTAAACAGCAAGACTACCGCTGTACGTGTAATTCCTGCCATTGGCAAGAAGGAAGGCGACATGGTAGAATTCGGCGGACTGTTCGGCAGCGCACCCGTAATGCCGGTAAGCAAGTTCTCCGCAAGCAAGTTCATCAGCCGTGGCGGACGTATC
The DNA here is from genome assembly GCA_934454435.1 of uncultured Oscillospiraceae bacterium. Lineage (GTDB taxonomy): Bacteria > Bacillota > Clostridia > Oscillospirales > Ruminococcaceae > CAG-115. The sequence continues at coordinate 11,424 of CAKSGA010000077.1, forward strand.
CCCGCTCCGCTCCAGAGCCTGAAGAACTGATCAGCATCAATTGAAATCCCCCGCCACGTGCGGGGGATTTGAGACCGTCGAAAAATCCCCGTTGGGGCTTTTTCGCCGAACATCCGCACTGCCCGCACTCATTGTCGGCATA
>CAKSGA010000078.1 GCA_934454435.1 uncultured Oscillospiraceae bacterium
TTTGCCCAGGGAAACCCTGGGCAAAAAACTGATTACAAAAGCCTGCTTCGCAGGCTAAAATTGACTTTTTCGACAAGCTGTGGCAGCACCACACAAAGATTATGCGGTGCTGCCTTAAATAATTATTAAGTTCACCATTGACATTTGACTTGTTAAGGTGTAAAATATAACAAGGTATTATAAAGATGATTATTGTGTAATATTCGGAGGAAATCATGGGTAACAAAACAAAGATCGGACTTGGCATTGTCGGGGTGGCAGCAGTTGTCATTGCAGGAAGTTCGCTTTCAAATAACAACAGATCCGAGGTCCCTGTAACTGTTTCTTCATCATGTGTCGAACAGATGGAGGTTCCGGAAGCCACCACTTCCGTGACGATAATCACGACTTCGGAACCTGTTACCTGTTCTTCCGAACCGGTGGAATATACCACGACCTCCAGTTCCTGTGCAACGACTGAGCCCGTCATGACTTCTGCGGCTTCGTCACGAACTGACGCTACGTCCAGTACGACTACCTCTTACGTCCCCACCGAAACCGCTCCGCCTGAAACTACAGTTCCCGAAACCACTTCCGCTTCCTCACATTATGAGCGGACGGTCTACGTTGCTGCAAGCGGAAACGGCACCAAGTATCACAGCAACAAGAACTGCAGCAGAATGAAAGGCGTTATCGAAATGACCATTACAGAAGCGCAAAGAGCCGGTTACGGTCCCTGCAGCCGATGCTTCTGAGCCACAAGCGAGATATTACACGGCACCCGTTAGATGTCCTGGCGACATTCGGCGGGTGCTTTGCTTTTTCCAGCAGATAAGCCGGAGGGCGGTTTTCTGCATTTGTATGGAAATGCTTCTGAATTTTGATGGCGTGAACCTGGAAAAACTTATTGACAAATCTCCTATAATAATGTAGAATAAAGATATGTACGCATTCATATAGCAATTATGTAACATGTTCCGGAAGAGTGCTGCGGACTCTGTTCTGCGCAGCTTCCTGTCCGGCTATAGAATAGCAGAAAAAGAGCAGACGGGTCATTCCGCTGCATTCAAAAAAGGGGTGTTTTTATTGTCAAAGCTGCATTCGGTACATCTTCCGCATTTCAGCGGCTCTGCAGAGCAGCTGACCAGAAAAGTACCAGTCCCTGAGGAAGTCACCATCAGCATGGCGCAGCATATCGGTGCTCCGTGCGATCCGCTGGTGAAGATTGGGGACAGGGTGCTCGTGGGGCAGAAGATCGGTGATACCAGCGCTTTCATGTCGGCGCCGGTGCACGCTTCCGTCAGCGGTGAGGTCACTGAGATCAAGGACGTCATGAACGTCGGAGGACGGCTGTGCAAGACCGTCACCATCAAGTCGGACAACCGCATGGAGGTATGTCCCGACATCAAGCCGCCGGTCATCAACAGCCGTGAGGACTTCCTGAAGGCTGTCAGGGAGAGCGGCGCCATCGGTCTTGGCGGTGCGGGATTTCCTACCCATGTGAAGCTCGCATACGACCGCTCAAAGGTCAATATCGAGTACCTGCTCATAAACGGCGCAGAGTGCGAACCGTACATAACTTCCGACTACCGTGAGATCATGGAGAACACTGACGCCGTCATAGGCGGCATTAAGCTGGTGCTCAAGTGGCTGGAGATACATCACGCCATAATCGGCATAGAGGCAGACAAGCCCGAGGCCATCGACAAGCTGTCAAAGCTCACCGCCTCCATTCCGGAGATAACTGTGAAGAAGCTCCCTAGCAGCTATCCCCAGGGCGCTGAAAAGGTGCTGGTGCACAACCTCACCGGGCGTATCGTCGGCGAGGGAATGCTCCCGTCAGACTGCGGCTGCGTGGTGATGAACGTGTCCACCGCTGGTTTCATTCACAGCTATATACGCACCGGAATGCCGCTGGTGAAGCGCCGTATCACCGTTGACGGCAATATCGTCAATTCCCCCTGCAACTTCTTTATTCCTGTGGGGACCCTGCTGCACAGCGTGGTAGGCTTTGCTTCCCTCAGGAAGCAGCCCGACAAGATAGTCCTGGGCGGCCCGATGATGGGCGCATGCGCATTCGACCCGGACACGCCGCTTGGCAAGACCAACAATGCCGTGCTCCTCTTCAGTGACGCCCCGAAGTACGAGCCCTCTCCCTGCATTCGCTGCGGACGCTGTGTTCGTGCCTGCTCGCTGAACCTCATGCCCACCGAGCTGGAGCATGCCTACGACACACGCAATGCCGACATGCTCAGAAAGCTCAAGGTCAACCTGTGCATGAACTGCGGCGCATGCAGCTTCGTCTGCCCGGCGAGAAGAAACCTCGCCGAAAAGAACCAGCTCGCCAAGGATTTCCTGCGGCAGCAGGACGCCGCAAATAAAGGGAAGTGAGGGATAATATGAATAAACTCATCGTGGAGCCGTCACCTCATATCCGTGGCGCAATGTCCACACAAAAAGTAATGCTGAATGTCATTATCGCCATGCTGCCTGCACTGGTAGCTTCAACGATCATATTCGGCATAAAGGCGCTGGTGCTGACTGTTATCTGCTGCGCCTGCTGCGTGTTGTTCGAGTGGCTTTTCTGCAAGGTCACGAAGAAAGAAAGCACCATACACGACCTTTCCGCTGTGGTCACGGGAATGCTGCTGGCTTTCAACCTGCCGGTGGACCTGCCCGTGTACATGGCTGTCATCGGCTGCTTTGCCTCCATCGTGGTGGTGAAAATGCTGTTCGGCGGTATCGGTCAGAACTTTGCGAACCCCGCCATCACGGGCCGTATAATCCTCATGCTGTCCTTCACGGCGGCTATGACCACCTGGACGAAGCCCTTTGCTTACCTCGACGGCGCTGACGCAGTTTCCGCTGCGACCCCGCTGGTCGCTGACAGCGCAGACCTGCCCTCGCTGCTGGATATGTTCCTCGGCGTGCGTGGCGGCTGCCTTGGCGAAACATGTATCGCAGCGCTGCTTCTCGGCGGGATATATCTCTGGGTGCGTGGACTTATCCAGCCCACCACTCCGGTGGCGTTCATCGGCACCGTTGCCGTGCTGACGCTCCTGAAGAGCGGCTTCGATGGTACATACACGCTGTATCAGCTCATGTCCGGCGGTCTGGTGCTTGGCGCTGTGTTCATGGCGACCGACTACTCAACCACTCCGCTCACCCAGAAGGGCAAGCTAATATTCGGTATCGGCTGCGGCGTGTTCACGTTCCTGATAAGACAGTTCGCAAGTCTGCCGGAGGGCGTTTCCTATTCGATACTGCTTATGAACATTCTCACGCCCTACATCGACAAGATAACCATGCCGAAGCCCCTGGGTGCAAAGAAAGCGGAAAAGGAGGTCAAGCAGAAATGAGTACTATTTCACCTAGACCTGCGCTGACCCTTGCCGCTGTGGTGGCGATCATTTCAGCGCTCGTTATAATAGTGTACAACGTGACCTACGTTGACACATCCGGGATACTTACCGACAAGCAGTCTGCTGCTGCCATTACCGTTTATGGCGGCGCTGCTGAGGATTACAGCGTAGTCCCTGCAGAGGAATGGCAGGCTAAGCTGGAGGGAATGACGGATCTCGACCGCATTATAAAGGTCATTGAAAAGAATGATGGCAGCCTGGCGTTCGATATCAAGTCCAAGGGCTACAAGGACGGCTATGACATTCTTGTTGGCGTAAAGGACGGCAAAGTGGCAGGCGTTGCGGTGGTTTCAGTCGGCGAGGAAACTCCCGGTCTGGGCACCAAGACCAACGACCCTGCGTTCCTTGATAATTTCAAGGGTATCTCCGGCGAAGCCGTTATCGTGAAATCCACCCCGGCGGCGGACAACGAGGTACAGGCCGTGACCTCTGCGACGTTCTCTTCAAAGGGCGTTGCAAAGGCTGTAAATATAGCTCTCGCAGCTTATGACATGTACACAGGAGGTGAGCAGAAGTGAGCTACATGAAGGAATTTACCAAGGGTCTTATAAAGGAGAACCCGACGCTGGTCACACTGCTCGGCATGTGCCCGACGCTCGCCATCACCACGATGGCCTCAAATGCGATAGGAATGGGCGCTGCGGCGACTTTCGTGCTCATCTGCTCGAACGTCGTTATCTCGCTGATACGTAAAATTATCCCGGACCAGGTGCGCCTGCCCTCGTTCATCGTTATCATTGCGGGCTTTGTAACGCTGGTGGGCTTCATTATGCAGGCCTACATGCCGGCGCTTTACGACGCACTGGGAATTTATCTGCCCCTTATCACTGTCAACTGCATTATCCTCGGCAGGGCGGAGATGTTCGCAAGCAAGCACAATGTCCTCGCTTCCGCACTGGACGGCGCAGGCATGGGCGTGGGCTTCACCATGGCTCTGCTCGCAGTCGGCTCCGTGCGTGAGATCATCGGCAGCGGCTGCTGGTTCGGCATTCAGCTCATTCCCGAGGGAACTATCCAGCCCATGACGCTGTTCATTCTCCCCGCAGGCGGATTTTTCGTGTTGGGCTGCGTCATCGCATTCGTAAACAAGCTCTCAAACCGGGAGCCGAAGAAAGTTACCGGCTGCGCTGCGTGCGGCGGCTGTGAAGCGTGCGGAGGCTGCCCCTCCGGCGAAGCTGACAAGAAGGAGGAAAAGTAAATGGAGCTTGCAAAGAGCATGATGATCATCCTCCTGACCGGCATTCTTACCGATAACTTCGTCCTCTCGAAGTTCATGGGTATCTGCCCGTTCCTGGGAGTTTCAAAGAACCCCTCCGGTTCGCTGGGTATGGGTCTTGCGGTAACGTTCGTAATGGTGGGCGCCACTGCCGTTACATACCCGCTGTATTACGCTTTCCTCGTCCCGATGAACCTCACGTATCTCAATACGATACTGTTCATTCTCATTATTGCGCTGTTCGTTCAGCTTCTGGAGATGTTCCTGAAAAAGTTCATTCCGGCGCTGTACAAGTCGCTGGGCGTGTATCTCCCGCTTATCACAACTAACTGCGCCGTGCTCGGCGTTACCCTGCTGAACCTCGACAACAAGTACACCTTCGGCGAGTCTGTCGTGAACGCTATAGGCGGTGGACTGGGCTTCATGATGGCAATGCTGATATTCTCCGGCGTGCGGGGCAGGCTGGAGCGCTGCAATGTTCCCAAGGCATTTCAGGGCATGCCGATAACTCTGGTCGCTGCGTCCATCGTGTCGCTGTCGTTCCTGGGATTCGGCGGTATCGTTGACGGTATTTTCGGAGGCTGATGATGGATAATGTATTTATGGGTGTTATACTGCCGGTGCTGATCTTCACGGCTATCGGCGGTATCGCCGGAGTCCTGCTGACGATAGGCTCCAAGATATTTTTTGTTAAGACTGACGAAACTGTGGCGAAGATCGTTGAAGCGCTTCCGAATGCGAACTGCGGCGCCTGTGGATTTTCCGGCTGCGAGGGCTATGCGAATGCCGTAGCAAAGGGAGAAGCTCCCACCAACCGCTGCAAGCCCGGCGGAGCTGCCGCCGCTGCCAAGATAGCGGAGATAATGGGCACAGAGGCGCTGGAAACGGTCCGTGAGGCTGCGTTCGTGCGCTGCAACGGCTGCGAGGGCGCCGTTGAGGACCGCTTCGAGTTCGACGGAACGCCGAGCTGTGCCGCCGTGGAGCGTTTCTACAACGGAAAGAAGATGTGCCGCACAGGCTGTGACGGTTATGGTGACTGTGTTGCAGTCTGCGAGAACGATGCTATACACGTCGTGAATGGCGTTGCAGTGGTGGACACCGAGAAGTGCGGTGCCTGCGGCAAGTGCGTTGCAGTCTGCCCGAACCACCTTATCGTTATACGCCCGGTGGATTATCCCTACGAGGTGCGCTGTTTCTCAAAGGATAACGCAAAGGTCACACGGGCGATATGCAAGAATGGCTGCCTGGGCTGCCACCTCTGTGAAAAGAAGTGCCCCTCCGGCGCCATCACGGTAAAGGACAACCACGCTTCTATCAATTACGAGCACTGCATGGGCTGCGGCATATGCGCCCAGGTGTGCCCCTCCAAGTGCATAGTCATGACCGAGGGCAGCACTATCTGACCGCTGAAAGGAGTTGCGAATGGAGAGCATAATTTCTGAGGACATCATGTTCCATCTTAAAACGAGAAAGGGCGACATCGGGCGTTACGTCATACTTCCCGGTGACCCGGGGCGTGTCCCGAAGATAGCCGAAAAGCTTGAGGGCGCAAGGCTGATAGCCAGCAACCGTGAGTACACCACCTGGACCGGCTGTCTTGACGGCGAAAAGGTGAGCGTGTGCTCCACGGGTATCGGCGGACCCTCCGCTGCGATAGCGGTGGAGGAGCTGATAAAGTGCGGCGCTGACACATTCATAAGAGTAGGCACCAGCGGCGGTATCGACCTGAAAGTAGTCGGCGGCGACCTGCTTATCGCAAGCGCAGCTATCCGCAGCGAGGGCACCAGCCACGAATATATCCCGGACAACTACCCGGCTGTCGCTGATTTCGAGGTCGTGAGCGCCCTCAAGGCGTCTGCTGACGAGCTCTCCACCGATGAGGACGGAAACCGTGCGCATGTCGGCGTGGTGCATTCCAAGGACAACTTCTACGGCGAGATAGACCCCAAGGACACCGCTGTTCCCGAGAAGCTCTGCGCTGCATGGGAGGGCTATCTCAAATGCGGCTGCCTGACCTCTGAGATGGAGGCTGCGGCGATATTCTCGGTGGCTCTGCTGAGAAGAGTGAGGGCGGGCGCAGTGCTGACCGCTCTGTGGAATGTCGAGCGCACGAACGCAGGGCTCCCTGACAAGCGCTGCGAAAGCAGCGAGCGTGCGATAAACTGTGCAGTCGGTGCGATACGCAGGCTGATAGCTTCGGACAGGAAGGGTAAATAATGGCATTCGACACTATACTGCTTGACCTTGACGGGACCATCACTGACCCCTACATCGGCATAACCAACGGCGTTATGTACGCATATGGGAAGCTCGGGCTGGAGGTCCCGGAGAGGGAAAGCCTGCGCAGCTTCATTGGACCGCCGCTGATGGTGGAGTTCACCCGGCGGGGCTTCCCGGAGGAGCAGGCGAGGGAAGCGGTAAGACTGTACCGTGAGTACTACGGCGTGACCGGGCTGTTTGAGAACAGGCTGATACCCGGCACTGTGGAGTTCCTGCGGGAGCTCAGGAAAATGGGGAAGAGGGTCTGCCTTGCCACCTCGAAGCCGGAGCAGTTCAGCGTGCGCATTCTGGAGAAATTCGGGCTGACGGAGTACTTCGACTTCATCGGCGCAGCCACCATGGACGGCTCCCGGGGAACCAAGCTGGAGGTCATACAGTACGTGCTGAGTGCCACTGGTGCAAAGCCGGAAGAGTGCCTGATGGTGGGCGACAGAATGCACGATATAGTTGGCGCCCACGAGGCAGGAATGAAATGCGCAGCAGTCCTGGTAGGCTTCGGCAGCCGTGAGGAATTCGCAGAATACAAGGCGGATTTCGTGTGCGAAACCCTTGCGGACGTTGCAGAGGTCGTTCGGAACAAGTGAACGGGTGTGCTGTGCAGTGAGTCAATAACAAATATCAGGGTCTGCGGCAGGCAGACCCTGTCAGGCTGTCGATAAAGGCACATCTGCGTCGTCACTCCGCATGATGGCAGGCACAAAGCCTAGCCGTCATGCGGGTTCCTAGCATCTGTACCTTTCTCGGCAGCCTGGAATAGATACTTTTTCGACAAACTGTCAGGGTCTGCGGCAGGCAGACCCTGTTTTTTTATTGCGAACTCCTCATAAGGTAAGCGGTGGTCCTTGCGAGCTTATCGACCTCCTCCCGGGTCGTGAAAACAGACGGTGCGAACCGCACCGTGCCGGTTTCCAGCGTTCCGAGCTTCCTGTGGGCGAGGGGTGCGCAGTGAAGTCCACCACGCAGTGCGAAGCCAAGGTCACTGAGCCTGGAAGAAGCCTCCGCAGATGGCATTCCGCCGATGTTGAACGACACTACCGGCGCAAATCTCTCCGGGAACTGGTCGAGCTGAGAGTAGACCTTTATCCCCGGTATCCTGCGGAGCTTTTCGCACAGGTTACGGCAGAGGGACATTTCATGCGCCAGTATACGTTGTGGAGTCCTGCTTTTCACGAATTCCACGCCAGCCCCCAGTGCGACTGCCCCAGGGGCGTTTATCGTTCCGCTTTCAAATCTGTCCGGGAGGAAGTCCGGCTGTTCCAGACTTTCACTGGCGCTGCCGGTGCCGCCCTCCATCAGAGTTTTCAGCGGATATATTCCATCTGTGAGCATGAGTCCGGTCCCCATGGGCCCGTACAGTCCCTTGTGACCCGCCGTGCAGATGATGTTTATCCCGTCCTTGAGATTTATCGGCAGCAGCCCTGCTCCCTGGGCTGCGTCCACTATGAAACAGATATGCCTGCGGTGGCAGAGCTCCGCAAGCTCCTGAAGCGGCATGCGCTGACCCGTGACGTTCCCGGCGGCGGTGCATATCAGCGCCACGGTTTCCGGACGTATCGCCCGGGAGGCGTTCAGTATCGTTTTCCCCGGGTCGGCGGAGCTCTCGAAAAGAGTGTAGCTCATTCCGCTTTCCGTCAGGGAATTCACCGGACGTATCACTGCGTTGTGCTCGATATCGCTCAGCACGAAATGAGCACCGGGACGTGCAAGTCCCTTTATCGCAATGTTGAGCGCATGGGTGCAGTTCAGCGTGAATACCGTGTTCTCCGGCTCGGCGCCGAACATCTCGGCACAGGCGCTGCGGCTTGCGTACACCGCCCGTGATGCTGCCATGGACATCTGGTGCCCGGAACGTCCCGGGTTGGCTCCGCAGGAGGTCATGGCACGGCTCCATGCCTGGTATACGCTGCGGGGCTTGGGGTAAGTCGTGGCGGCGTTATCGAGGTATATCACAGCTTATCCCGACCTGTGAGAGCAGGGGGCACGCCTTACCCCTGTCCCCGAATATTTTCAGCGTGAATGTGCACCCGTTCCGCCCCGTGGTGCGGACCACCACGCTTCTTATGCCGTTTCTTGCCAGGTGAAGCCGAGCCTTCTCCGCCTGGGTCATCGACCTTGCGTTTATGGTAAAGTAGTTCATTGCGTTACTCCTTGTGTTATTGCAGGCGCAGCGTGGGTCGTCCCGGGACGCTGCGATACTCCCTGCACATTATTATATGCAGACCATGCGGCGGCGGTCTTTCCGGTTTTTGTGCAAAACTGAGAAAAACGTTCGTTTACCTCTTGATTTTTTATTGAAATAATGGTACAATAAAAGAGCAAGTATTTCCGCACCGAACATGAGTAATGTTCACCCTGAATAACTCTGAGGAGCAATATCATGACGATAAAGACATTCAATATCAATTCCGACAAGACAGCTTTCGTAAAGGCATATCTCCCCGATAAGATCGCAGGGCTCCCGTTCTGCGAAAAGCGTCCCGCTATGATCATCTTCCCCGGCGGCGGCTACGAGTTCTGCTCCGACCGTGAGGGAGAGCCGATCGCATTCCAGTATCTTGCCATGGGTTATGCGGCGTTCGTTGTGACCTACGCCTGCAACGAGAAGTTCCCCGAACCGCTGATGAATGCGGCGTACATATTCTATAAGATACGCATGCGTGCCGAGGAATTCGGCATCGACCCGCAGAAGATGGCTGTGCTCGGCTGTTCCGCCGGCGGACATCTTGCAGGCTGCCTTGCCACCATGTGGAGCGACGTCATGCTCACAAAGAACATCGGATGCGAGCCGGAGGACCTGCGTCCCAGTGCTGCGATACTCTGCTATCCGGTCATCAGCGGCGTCACTGCGCCGCATGAGGGCAGCTTCAGGGTGCTTCTCGGCGATGACGCTTCCAGGTCTGACCTGAGCCGCCTGTCCCTTGAGAACCGTGTCACCCCGAAAACTCCCCCCATGTTCATCTGGGCGACTGCCAACGATGACTGCGTGTCTGCGCACAATTCCCTTGTGATGGCAAAGGCATGCGTTTCCAATAAGGTGCCGGTGGAGCTCCACCTGTTCGACGAGGGACCCCACGGGCTTTCCACCTGCGACAAGGCGACCGGCTGGAACGAGGCGTTCTATCTTGAGAACGTCCGCAGATGGATACCCATGTCCATCGAGTTCTTGGCAAAGTACATGAACGTTTGACCTGGCGCACCCACGTAACTGAGAAAGGACTCCAGATATGATACCAGACAAAGTTGCTTACACTCGTGGCGAGAAAATCGCTGAAATAGCAGGCGGTGCGCTCATGGCAGCGTTCGTGGCAGTTATGATAACGCTGATGGCGCTGAATATCACTGGCGGTGGGAATATCATAATGCTGGTGGTAATGCTCATCATTTACGGCATATTCTCGGTCTGCGGTGTTTACCCACAGGGCACCAATATACTGAAAAAGCCGGAAACCGCTTCCGACCGGGATTATCACCGGGTAAGGCGCGGCTGCATTATCGCAAAGCTGGTGCTGATCTCAGCAGTATTCTTGCTTTCAATGCCGTTCCTTAGTTAAGACATATTACAGGCGGCGGAGCCGTCCGCCCCTGCCAAATAAAGAAAGGACAAAAGAAATGAAGAAACCATTCGTAACCAAGGCCCAGATCGAAGAGATCGCAAAGACCTACCCCACACCGTTCCACATCTATGACGAAAAGGGTATCAGGGAGACTGCAAGAGCGCTGTACAAGGCGTTTTCCTGGAACAAGGGCTTCAAGGAGTACTTTGCTGTAAAGGCTACCCCGAACCCGTTCATCATGAACGTCCTGAAGAGCGAGGGCTGCGGATTTGACTGCTCCAGCTACACGGAGCTTCTGCTGAGTGGCCAGGTGGGTGCGCAGGGTCATGATATCATGTTCAGCTCCAACGCCACACCGGACGAGGACTTCAAGCTCGCATACAAGATGGGCGTGCTGATCAACCTTGACGACTTCACTCACATTGATGTCCTCGACAAGCTGACCGGAATTCCGGAGACCATCTCCTGCCGCTACAACCCCGGCGGAGAGTTCCGCACCGATGGCAGCCCCAACGTAATGGACACCCCCAAGGACGCAAAGTACGGCTTCACGCATGATCAGCTCATCGAGGGCTACCGCATTCTCAAGGAGAAGGGCGCAAAGAAGTTCGGCATGCATGCGTTCCTCGCAAGCAACACGCTGACTAACGACTACTATCCCACGCTGGCAGGAATTCTGTTCCGTACTGCTGTTGAGATAAAGGAAAAGACCGGTGTTGAACTGAGCTTCATCAACCTTTCCGGCGGCGTAGGAATTCCCTACCGCCCCGATCAGCCTGCGAACGACATTGCAGTCATCGGCGAGAAGGTAAGGGAGCAGTTCGAGAAGATACTCGTTCCGGCAGGTCTGGGCAATATATCCCTGTTCACCGAGCTGGGACGCTACATGCTCGCACCCAACGGAATGCTCATTGCAAAGGCTATCCGTGAGAAGCACATCTACAAGGAGTACATCGGACTTGACGCCTGCGCAGCGAATCTCATGCGCCCGGCTATCTATGGTGCTTACCACCACATCACCGTTCTCGGCAAGGAGGACCAGCCCTGCGACCACAAGTACGATGTCACCGGCGGTCTGTGCGAGAAC
>CAKSGA010000079.1 GCA_934454435.1 uncultured Oscillospiraceae bacterium
TGAGCGGTCAGCTCAAGGTGGCGCCGGAGCACGCCAGCAACAAGGTGCTGGACCTCATGGGCAAGCCGCATATCGAGGTCTACGAGGAGTTTGAGAAGCGGTTCTATGCCGCAACAAAGAAATGCGGCAAGGAGCAGTATCTGGTGCCGTATCTCATGTCGAGCCACCCGGGCTGTACCCTGGAGGAAGCAGTGGAGCTCGCCGTGTTCCTGAAAAAGCACAATATCCGCCCGGAGCAGGTCCAGGACTTCTACCCGACCCCGGGGACCATCTCAACGGCGATGTTCTGGACCGGGCTTGATCCCTATACCATGGAGCCGGTGTTCGTTCCCAGGACTGCGGAGGAAAAGCGCATGCAGCGTGCCTTGCTCCAGTATTTCAAGCCGGAGAACCACGATATTGTCGAAAAGGCGCTGATAATGGCGCACCGCCGTGACCTTATTGGCACCGGTAAGGACTGTCTTATAGCTCCCGGTGCGATGAGCAGGAATTCCCAGCAGGGAAGAAACGTACAGAACCGGAACACACAGTCAGCAAGAGGAAAACAGGGCGCACGCCCCGCCAGGGGGAATGTCCCCGCCAAGGGGAGTGTCCCCGGCAGGGGGAATGTCCCCGCCGGGGGGAGTGCCCGGAACAGGAGCGGAGTTCCCGCAAACGAAAGGGGGAGCATGAATGGCAGGAGAGCGGCGCCGCAGCAGAAAAAGCCAGCCGGCAAACACCGGGGGTAAAATAATGCTGGTCGCATTCGCAGTGATGTTCGTGCTTTCACTGGGAGTATACCTGAATGAGAAAGTGTTCAAGCTGGAGTTCATACCGACTTCGGCTGAGATAATTGCTGCAATGGGCGGCGGTAATACTGTCACCACGGCGGAGGGCGAGATAGCCGTTCATTATATTGACGTTGGTCAGGGCGACTGCGAGCTTATCGTTGCCGGGGACACCCGGGTGCTGATAGACACCGGGGAGTCGATCTATTCAGATCGTGTGATAAATTACATCAGCAGGCTCGGTTTCCGGCGGCTGGACTACGTCATAGCCACCCACCCGCACAGCGACCATATAGGCGGTCTTGCGGCGGTGATGGAGGAGTTCTCGATCGGTAAGGTGATCATGCCCCAGGTCCCTGACAGCATTCTGCCCACGAGCAGGGAGTTCGAGCGAATGCTGGACGTGATCGACCGCAAGAACATCACCGCCGAGTATTCAAAGACCGGCACGGAGATAAATCTGGGAAGCGGAGCGTTCCTGCGTATCATAGCACCGGTGCACGGTGATTATTCAAATCTGAACAATTATTCAATAGTGTGCCGGCTCATTCACGGCAACAGGTCGTTCCTTTTTACCGGGGACGTTGAGCGTGCTGCGGAGAGCGATATCCTGAACAGCGGCGAGTACATACGCAGCGATGTGCTGAAGGTCGGACACCACGGCAGTACATCATCAAGCACACCTGCGTTCCTTGAAGCGATAATGCCGGAGTATGCCGTGATAGAGGTCGGCGAGGGGAACTCTTACGGGCACCCGAAGCCGGAGGTGGTAAAGCGGCTGAGGAACATAGGCGCAAGTATCTATACCACGATGGAGAACGGGAATATAGTGTTCGTATCCGACGGCGATAAGCTCACGATACATACCGATAAGGGAACACAGTGGACTGAGGAGGCAGCATGATAATCGTAGACAGAATCGAAGAGGATATAGCAGTTGTCAGCTTCGGGGACGATAAGGTGAATATCCCGATAAGCGAGCTTCCCGAGGGGATACATGAGGGGAGCGTCCTTAAAAAGACCCCGGACGGGCTTCTTCCCGACCCGGAAGCTGAAGCGGAGCGCCGCAGACAGATAGCAGATAAGGTTCACAGGCTATTCAAATAACATCAGGGAGCTGCACAAATGCGGCTCCTTTTGTTATTTTAGACAAAAAAAGCTGCGAAAAATAGTTTATAGTGATCAAGTCTACAGAATTTTGCCTGACACCTTGTAGAGTGGAAAAAAAAGTAGTATAATATCAGACAGTGTACGGTAAATCCCAGGACAACTATATTATATAAAAGGAATGTGAGAACATTGGTAAGAAACGATTTAAGGAACATTGCAATCATTGCCCACGTTGACCACGGCAAGACTACCCTGGTCGATGAAATGCTGAAGCAGGGCGGCGCTTTCCGTGAGAACCAGGTCGTAAGCGACCGTGTCATGGACAGCAACGCCATCGAGCGTGAGCGTGGCATTACAATTCTGGCAAAGAATACCTCCTGCATGTACAACGGCGTAAAGATAAACATCGTTGACACCCCCGGTCATGCGGACTTCTCAGGCGAGGTAGAGCGTATACTCAAGATGGTAAACGGCGTTCTGCTTCTGGTAGACTCCTTCGAGGGCACCATGCCCCAGACCCGTTTCGTACTCCAGAAGGCTCTGGAGCTTGGTCATAAGATCATCGTTGTTGTAAACAAGACTGACCGTCCTGACGCACGTAACAAGGAAGTCGTTGACGAGGTGCTGGAGCTCCTGCTCGACCTTGACGCAACAGAAGAGCAGATAGACAGCCCGGTTATTTTCTGCTCCGGCAGACTGGGTCTTGCGTCCTATGACCCTGACCAGATGGGTACCGACTTCAAGCCGCTGTTTGATAAGATAATCGAGCATATCCCCGCTCCCGAGGGCGACCCTGACGGCGAGCTCCAGGTGCTGGTTTCCTCCATCGACTATAACGACTATGTCGGCAGAATTGCTATCGGACGTATCGAGCGTGGCAGAATGCGCAAGAACCAGGACGTTATCGTCTGTGACCATCATAACCGTACTGCTCCGTTCAAGAGCAAGATAGTTTCCCTGTATCAGTTCGAGGGTCTGAACAAGGTCGAGGTCGATGAGGCGCAGGTAGGCGACATCGTGTGCTTCTCCGGTATCGAGGGCGTCACCATCGGTCAGACCATCTGCTCCGTGAACTGCCCCGAGCCGCTTCCTTTCGTGAAGATCTCCGAGCCGACAGTTGAAATGACATTCTCTGTAAACACCAGCCCGTTCGCTGGCAGAGAGGGTAAGTTTGTTACCTCCAGACAGATACGTGAGCGCCTGATGAAAGAAACCCTCAAGGACGTTTCCCTGCGTGTTTCCGACAGCGACTCCCTGGACGCCTATAACGTTGCAGGACGTGGTGAGATGCACCTGTCCATACTTATTGAAACCATGCGCCGTGAGGGTTATGAGCTGTCCGTCAGCACGCCCCGTGTACTCACCAAGGAGATTGACGGCGTTCTGTGTGAACCTGTTGAGCGACTTGTTGTTGACGTTCCTGCTGACTCCGTTGGCTCTGTAATGCAGAGCATGGGTCTGCGCAAGGGCGAGATGATCTCCATGCACCCCATCGGCACCCGCACCCGCCTGGAGTTCCTGGTTCCGTCCAGAGGACTTTTCGGCTACAGGAGCGAATTTATGACCGATACCAAGGGCGAGGGCATCATGAACTCCGTATTTGACAGCTACAAGCCTTATTTCGGTGATATCCCGAGAAGAACTGTAGGCTCCCTGGTAGCATGGGAAACCGGTCCCTCCATCACATATGGCCTGTTCAATGCGCAGGAGCGTGGCACGCTGTTCATAGGCGCCGGCGTTCCGGTTTACGAGGGCATGATCGTGGGTGTTTCTCCGAAGGCTGGCGATATCGTTATCAACGTCTGCAAGAAGAAGCATCTGACAAACACCCGTGCTTCAGGTTCTGATGACGCTCTGCATCTCATTCCGCCGAAGCAGATGAGCCTTGAGGAGTGTCTTGACTTCATTCAGGACGATGAGCTGGTCGAGGTAACACCTAAGAGTATCCGCATGAGAAAGGTCATACTTGAGCGTGACCTCCGCCTGAAAGCAGAAGCAAAGACAAAGAAGTAAAAACGTCAGCCGCACGGTCAGAACAGTGCGGCTGAATTTATCTGAGGTGAATATGTACAAAGCGATTTTATGGGACGTGGACGGCACGCTGCTTAATTTCCAGAAGTCGGAGAGTGCCGCTGTGAAGCAGTGCTTCCGTGAGATGGGTCTGGGGGAGTGCACAGATGAGATGGTCAGCGTGTATTCTGAAATAAACGACGGCTACTGGAGAATGCTGGAGCGTGGAGAGATAGAGAAGCCGGTGCTGTTCCTGCGGAGGTTCGGGGATTTTTTCGGCAGGTACGGGGTAAACGGCGACCCGGAGGCTTTCAACAGGCTGTATCAGCAGACTCTGGGAGATCACATATTCTTCAACGATAACTCCTATGAACTCGTGAAGTCGCTGAAGGGACGAGTTCACCAGTATGCGGTGACGAACGGCTCGTTCACGGCTCAGGACAGGAAGCTGCGCCGTTCGGGACTTGACCTGCTTTTTGACGGGATATTCATTTCTGATATAGTCGGCGCCGAGAAGCCGAGTGTCGGGTATTTCGACAGAGTATTCGCCAGCATTCCCGAGAGCAGGGAAGAGGTCGTGATAGTGGGTGACTCCCTTACCAGTGACATAAAGGGTGCTAACAACGCCGGAATAGCCTGCTGCTGGTACGATCCCGAGGGTCTGCCGGCTCCTGATGGGCTTCGCATTGATCATGTGATATCTGACCTGAATGAAGTCGCAGAGATAGTGTAAGAACTTGTGATTATAAGAAAACCGAGCCGCTGTAATACGGCTCGGTCGTATATTGGCGGAGACGGCGAGATTCGAACTCGCGGGGGCGTAAGCCCTAACTGATTTCGAGTCAGCCCCGTTATGACCACTTCGATACGTCTCCATAACAATATTAATATTTTACACTATTACGGAGAATTTGTCAAGTGGTAAAAGGAAATTTGTTCTGACTTTCAGAGAATTTTATGTACATGGATAACGAGACCCGGGCAACGATACAGTTCGAGGTCGATGAGGACGCAGGCACGTTCAGTGTATATGCCATTGCGTTCAATGACGTTCCCCAGAACCTGCTCATGCAGGCGGCGCTTCTCCAGAAAGTCTACGGGGAGGAGTAAAATACCAAACGGCAGTCTGGTGGCTGCCGTTTTTGTGCCTTAATTTGTAAACCATGGGACGTGATCTGACACAGATTGAATTTTTTGTGAAAAAGCACTTTACACCCGGGGGAAAAAGTGTTATAATGAAGTGTAAAGCCTAAGGCAAAATCGCACAAAAAACATATTTTGTATTTTGCACGTTTCTTGCTTGCACGATTTTTGCGGTTTTGCCCTGAACGGGCGTATTAAAACTCAGGAGGAAACTAAACATGGGTATGACGATGACACAGAAGATACTTGCTAAGCATGCAGGTCTTGACAGTGTTGTTGAGGGACAGCTCATCAGGGCTAAGCTGGATATGGTACTCGGTAACGATATCACCAGCCCAGTGGCTATCAATGAATTCCAGAAGAACGGCTTCGACAGCGTTTTCGACCGTACCAAGATCTCACTTGTAATGGATCATTTCACACCGAACAAGGACATCAAGGCGGCAAAGCAGTGCCAGCAGTGCCGTAACTTCGCAGATAAGTACGATATAGTAAACTATTATGATGTGGGCAATGTTGGTATCGAGCATGCGCTTCTTCCGGAAAAAGGTCTTGTAGTTCCGTCTGACTGCGTTATCGGTGCGGACAGCCACACATGTACATATGGCGCTCTCGGCGCATTCTCCACCGGTGTGGGCTCCACCGATATGGCGGCAGGAATGGCGACCGGCGAGGCATGGTTCAAGGTGCCCTCCGCCATCAAGTTCAACCTGACCGGCAAGCTCAGCAAGTGGGTATCCGGCAAGGATGTTATCCTGCACATCATCGGCATGATCGGCGTTGATGGTGCACTGTACCAGTCTATGGAGTTCACCGGAGAGGGACTGAAGAACCTTTCCATGGACGACCGTCTCTGCATGGCAAACATGGCTATCGAGGCGGGCGCAAAGAACGGTATCTTCGAGGTTGACGAGGTCACACTCGACTACGTAAAGGGCAGGACCGACCGCAAGTTTGAGGTGTTCAAGGCTGACCCTGACGCTCACTACAACCGTGTTATCGACATCGACCTGTCAACTATCCGTCCGACAGTAGCTTTCCCGCACCTCCCAGAGAACACCAGGACCATCGACGAGGTCGGCGAGGTCAAGATAGACCAGGTTGTCATCGGCTCATGTACCAACGGCAGATACTCCGACCTGGAGACCGCTGCCGCTGTTGTAAAGGGCAAGCATGTCGCAAAGGGAGTACGTGCCATCGTTATCCCCGCAACTCAGCAGATATATCTCGACGCACTCCGCAACGGCCTGCTTGAGATCTTCGTCGAGGCCGGAATGGTAGTTTCTGCACCCACATGCGGTCCCTGCCTGGGCGGACATATGGGTATCCTTGCCCCCGGTGAGAGAGCAGTTTCCACCACAAACAGAAACTTTGTCGGCAGAATGGGCGATGTTACCTCCGAGGTTTACCTCGCAAGCCCTGCTATCGCAGCAGCAAGCGCCCTGACCGGTTATATCTCTGACGTACAGGAATAAGGAGGACTTTCATGAAAGCACACGGCATTGTACATAAGTACGGCGATAATGTCGATACAGACGTAATTATCCCGGCACGCTACCTCAACACTGCTGACCACAAGGAGCTCGCTTCCCACTGCATGGAGGACATCGACAAGGACTTCGTGAACAAGGTGAAGCCCGGCGACATCATGGTGGCTAACCTCAACTTCGGCTGCGGAAGCTCCCGTGAGCACGCTCCCATCGCAATCAAGGAGAGCGGTATCGCATGCGTTATCGCTTCCACGTTTGCAAGGATTTTCTATCGTAACGCTATCAATATAGGACTTCCTATCCTTGAGTGCGACGCTGCCGCAAAGGACATCGACGCAGGCAACGAGGTTGACATCGACTTCGACACTGGCGTTATAACCAACGTTACAAAGGGTCACACATACCAGGCGCAGCCTTTCCCTGAGTTCATCAAGGAGATCATCAACAAGGGCGGGCTTCTGAATTCTCTCAAAGGGTAATTTCACCAAGGGGGCGGTTCTGTGATAATCAATATTCAGAACGTTCTGCGTACTTCCCAGCTTTCCCCGGCTGTTCTTGCCGGAATTGCCTCGACTGCAGCGAACACCTCGCATCTGGACGTGTATTATTATCGCAGCTGCATGAAACAGGCGCTGCTTACCGCTGTCGTTACCTGCGACAAAACGGCAAGGGGAGTCTGTGTGTGCAGTAAATCCATGATTCCGGACAGCTGTGAGATAGATTCGATCTGTATCGAGGACGGTTTCCGCAGAAAGGGTCTTGGCAGGAAGCTGCTTGCACATTCGTTAAGGAATATGCGCTCCCTTAAAATAAAGGCAGCGTATCTCTGGGTCAATGAAAACGACACGGGTTCTCTCGCTTTTTTCAGGACTTTCGGCTTTGAGCCGGACGGGAAGCGCCGCAGCTCGCAAAACGGCCTGCCCGGAGAAGAGCTGCGCTGTAAAATCGACATTTACTAGAAAGGTGTATATTCATGGAAAAGAATATCGCAGTGATCAAGGGCGACGGAATAGGCCCCGAAATAGTTACTGAAGCAATGAAGGTGCTCGACAGGGTGGCTGAGAAATTCGGACACAGGTTCAATTACGAACAGCTTCTGATGGGCGGCTGCTCCATCGATGCAAACGGAGTTCCGCTCACGGACGAGACCATCGGGCGCTGCAAGGCTTCTGACGCTGTACTGATGGGAAGCATCGGCGGCGACACTACGAAGTCCCCGTGGTATAAGCTCCCGGCAAATCTTCGTCCGGAGGCTGGCCTGCTGAAGATACGCAAGTCGCTGGGTCTGTTTGCGAACCTGCGTCCCTGTCTGCTTTTCAGCGAGCTTGCTTCTGCATGCCCGCTCAAGACTGAGATCAGCGAAAAGGGCTTTGATATGCTCATCATGCGTGAGCTCACCGGCGGTCTGTACTTCGGCGAGCGTCACACATCTGATGTCGATGGCGTTATGACGGCTGTCGATACCCTCAGCTATAACGAAAAAGAGATACGCCGTATCGCCATCAAGGCGTTCGACGTTGCTATGAAGCGCCGCAAGAAGGTCACAAGCGTTGACAAGGCGAACGTCCTCGACAGCTCCAGACTCTGGAGAAAGGTAGTTGAGGAGGTCGCAAAGGACTACCCCGAGGTCAGGCTGGAGCACATGCTGGTGGATAATTCTGCCATGCAGCTTGTAAAGGACCCGGCACAGTTCGATGTAATGGTGACCGAGAACATGTTCGGCGACATTCTGTCCGATGAGGCTTCCATGATCACCGGCTCCATCGGCATGCTTCCCTCTGCAAGCATGAACGAAACAAAGTTCGGTCTGTATGAGCCCTCCGGCGGCTCTGCACCTGACATCGCAGGTCAGAACAAGGCTAACCCCATTGCAACGGTACTTTCTGCCGCAATGATGCTGCGTTACTCATTTGACATGAACGAGGAGGCTGACGCTGTGGAGAATGCAGTCCGCCAGACCATCAAGGACGGCTTCAGAACAGGTGATATCATGTCCGAGGGCATGACTCTTCTCTCCTGCACTGGAATGGGCAGCAAGATCGCAGAATACATTTAAGATAATTCATGGGCCGTGTTTTTTGCACGGCTTTTGGGCTTTTTGCCGAAAATCTTTCCACAACGGGGGATTTACATGTCGAATACATTGAATTACTGCAAAAGTGTTGCATTTGCTTAAAATTTAGGTTATAATTAAATTAACGGATATTCAGAAAGGAGCTTTTGAAAATGTACAATGATATCGTGGACACCATTGGTTTTCTGAGCAATTATGACAGCGAGGTCGCTGACGCAATGAACCTTGAGCTCAAGCGCCAGAAGAGAAATCTGGAGCTCATCGCCAGCGAGAACATCGTTTCTCCGGCTGTAATGGCGGCTATGGGCAGCGTTCTCACCAACAAGTACGCCGAGGGCTATCCCGGCAAGCGCTACTACGGCGGCTGCGAGGACGTTGATATCGTGGAGAACATCGCTATCGAGCGTGCCAAGAAGCTGTTCGGCGCAAAGTTCGCTAACGTACAGGCGCATTCCGGCGCACAGGCTAACACTGCCGTTTATCTGGCACTGCTCCAGCCCGGCGATACTGTTATGGGAATGAGCCTTGCACATGGCGGCCACCTGACCCATGGTTCTCCCGTCAATCTCTCCGGAAAGTTCTATAACTTCGTACCCTACGGCACCAACGATGACGGCTTCATCGACTACGAGGAGCTCTACAAGCTGGCTAACAAGAACAAGCCCAAGCTCATCGTTGCCGGTGCTTCCGCTTACCCCAGGGTGATCGACTTTGAGAAGCTGTCTTCTATCGCAAGGGCGGTAGGAGCTTACCTCATGGTCGATATGGCTCACATTGCCGGACTTGTAGCTGCAGGCCAGCACATCAGCCCTGTTCCTTATGCTGATGTTGTTACAACTACAACTCACAAGACCCTGAGAGGTCCTAGGGGCGGCCTTATCCTCACCAACAACGAATATATCGCAAAGAAGATCAACTCCGCAATATTCCCCGGAATTCAGGGCGGTCCCCTCATGCATGTTATCGCAGGCAAGGCTGTATGCTTCGGCGAGGCGCTCAAGCCTGAGTTCAAGGCATACGGCGAGCAGATCGTGAAGAACGCTAAGGTCCTTGCTGACACACTGCTTGAAAAGGGCTTCCAGCTTGTATCCGGCGGCACTGACAACCACCTCATGCTGGTTGACCTCCGTCCGTTCAACATCACCGGTAAGGACCTCCAGAACAACCTTGATGACTGCTACATCACCGTAAACAAGAACGCTATCCCGAACGACCCGCAGAAGCCTGCGCTCACTTCCGGCGTTCGTATCGGTACTCCTGCAGTTACCACAAGAGGTCTGAAGGAGGACGACATGCGTGTTGTCGGCGAGTGTATCTACCTCATTGCCAAGGATTACGAGGGCAACAAGGAAAAGGTACGTGGCATGGTAAACGAGATCTGCGCAAAGTATCCTCTGTATGAATGACCTGTTCAGCTCCCTTGCCGTGGGCGGGGGAGCTGTAAGTGCGTATCCGGTTAGAATAGACTATAAATTGTGAAGGAAGATCAAACGATGACAACTGTTAAGAACACCGAGGTTTTATACCAGAATTTCAATTCCGTTGCACCTCTCGGCCTTATCTGCATGAACGGCACGCAGGAGCTTGGCGCAAAGATCAACAGCTACCTTGAAAGATGGGCTGACAGAAACGGTATGGAGCATGACGATTATATGATCGAGTGCCAGTGCCCCCGTTTCCAGTCCGGCGATGCTAAGGGTCTTATAAAGAGCACGGTACGTGGCAAGGAC
Source organism: uncultured Oscillospiraceae bacterium (assembly GCA_934454435.1). Lineage (GTDB taxonomy): Bacteria > Bacillota > Clostridia > Oscillospirales > Ruminococcaceae > CAG-115. The sequence continues at coordinate 10,325 of CAKSGA010000079.1, forward strand.
CTGTTTATACTTGTTGACGTAGGAAACTACAGCTGCAAGTACAAGCTCTTCGACCAGGAAAACAGCATGTCCCCCGATGACCACTACATGGATCTGATGAGAATTATTCAGGCTGCCAGCGGCAAGCCGCACCGTATCAATGTCATCATGCCGCTTCTTTATGGCGGACGTCAGCACAGAAGAAGCTATCGTGAGTCCCTGGACTGCGCAGTAGCACTTCAGGAAATGCAGAGAATGGGTGTTCAGAACGTTGTTACCGTGGACGCTCACGACCCCAGGGTATGCAACGCAGTTCCGCTGATGGGCTTCGACAATGTTATGCCGTCCTATCAGGTGCTGAAGGCTATGTTCAAGGATTTCCCCGACCTTATCATCGACAAGGATCACTTCATGGTAGTCAGCCCGGACGAGGGTGCCCTCCAGAGAAACATGTTCTACGCTTCCGTTATGAGCGTTGACATGGGCATGTTCTACAAGCGCCGTGACTATTCCGTTATCGTTGACGGCAGAAATCCCATCGTTGCGCATGAGTACCTCGGCTCCTCCGTTGAAGGCAAGGACGTCTTTGTTGCTGACGATATCATTTCCTCCGGCGAGTCCATGCTGGATATCGCAAAGGAGCTCAAGGCACGCAAGGCGAAGAGAATGTTCGCTTATGCTACCTACCCCATCTTCACAAAGGGGCTGAAGCAGTTCGATGAGGCATACGAAAAGGGACTTATCCACGGCGTGTTCGGTACAAACC
>CAKSGA010000080.1 GCA_934454435.1 uncultured Oscillospiraceae bacterium
ATGCAGTCCCCGGTGGTGGACACGATAGCCGGGGAGCACCCTGAAATAAAGGTCGGCAAGGTGAACGTTGACGAGCAGCCGGAGCTTGCTTCAGCCTTTGCGGTGGAGAGCATTCCCACACTGGTCATCATAAAGGACGGAATAACCAAGGAGATACTGGTGGGGCTTCACTCCAAGGAGCAGATACTGGAGCAGTTCTGATCAAAATCAAATCTGAAAAGTATGTGAAAATATTCACTGCGGGTTGACATGTATTTCTCAGCGGGGTTATAATGTAACTGCAAGTAAATTCAAAAGCGAGGTGAGCAGAGTGAGCACAGGTGACAGTTACGGGCGAAGTAGGCGCTGTATCTATACGGACTGGACGGCTCTCTCTGCCGCCCGGCTTTCCATGTGCGGAAAAGTATAGGTCGTGCGCTTCTGCCCGGCGTCACTTTCAATCCTTATTGCAGAAATTTGATTGAAAGGTGGTATTGCTATGGCAATGAACAACGAAAGGGAGATGCTCGTGCAGTCTGCAAACGGCAGACCCGACTATGCAGAGCAGATAGCAGGACTTGTAAGGGGAGATCTCACCCCCAAGACTATCCAGGACAGGATGGAGGACTACCACGACAGCGACATTGCGGGCGCTGTTCAGCTTCTTGAACCGGCGGAGCGCACACGGCTGTTCAGGTCGATGGAGCCGGATCAGCTCGCAGATGTGTTCGAGTACATCGAGCCGGAGCAGGCGGCGGATTACCTGACCGATGTGGATATCGGCAGGACGGTGCGTCTGGTGGGAAAGATGGAAACGGACGCAGCGGCGGATCTTCTGCGCCAGTTTCCGAAGGACAGGCGGAATCAGGTGATTGCGCTGCTGGACGATGATTTCAGAAGAAAGATGGAGCTTATCGTTTCGTTTGATGAGGACGAGATCGGAAGCCGCATGAGTACAAATTATATCTCGCTGTATTCTGAAATGACCGTCGCAGAGGCGACCCGGGCGCTCATGACCCAGGCGAAGGAGAACGACAACATCTCAATGCTGTTCGTTACGGCGGAGAATGGGTTCTTCTGCGGTGCAGTGGAGCTCCGCTCGCTGCTGACCGCCGAGAAGCATTCGCTGCTGAAGCCGCTTATACAGCAAAGCTTCCCCTATGTCTACGGCACGGAAAAGACCGAGAGCTGCATAGAGCGGCTGAAAAGCTACTCCGAAGCCAGCGTGCCGGTGCTGGACAGCGGGAACCGCATTCTCGGCGTTATCACGCTTGAGGGTCTGGTAGAGGCAGTAGACGATGAGATGGGCGACGACTACGCAAAGCTGGGCGGTCTGTCAGCGGAGGAGGACCTCCACGAGCCGCTTCTCGCAAGCCTGAAAAAGCGTATGCCGTGGCTGCTGATACTTCTGGTGCTCGGCATGGCGGTTTCCGGAGTGGTCGGGGCGTTCGAGAAAGTGGTGTCGCAGCTCACCATAATAATGGCGTTCCAGTCGCTGATACTGGATATGGCGGGAAATGTCGGCACTCAGTCCCTGGCGGTGACTATACGTGTGCTGATGGATAAGGAGCTCACCCCCGGAAAGAAGCTGCGCCTTGTGTGCAAGGAGGTCCGGGTGGGACTTTTCAGCGGCCTTATCCTGGGCGTGCTGTCGGTGGCGTTCGTGGGGCTTTACATCATGCTCGGCAAGGGGTATGAGGCTTCGTTCGCATTTGCGGTATCTGCCTGTATCGGTGCGGCGCTCATGCTCGCAATGGTGATCTCCAGCGCTGTGGGCACCCTGGTCCCTATGTTCTTCAAGAAGATAGGCGTTGACCCGGCGGTGGCTTCCGGTCCGCTGATAACTACGGTGAACGACCTTGTTGCGGTCGTTACGTACTACGGGCTGAGCTGGATATTGCTTCTCAATGTGCTACATCTCGGAGGATAATGATCATGTTCCCTGGTGGGTCAAAACCCGCCGGGGAATTTTGTTTTCTTGAAAAATATATTGCCAGCCGTTGTTTTTTGTGATATAATTGAGGTGGATCGTTCCGTATCCTTACGGAAATATATGACGAAAGGAACTTACAGCAATGACAGCATTCACATCAGCGGATATACTCCTCCCGAAGCTGGACGCAGAGGGCATGACGAAGTGGTCGGTAGTAGCGTGCGACCAGTACACCAGTGAGCCCGACTACTGGAAAAAGACGGCGGAGATCGCCGGCGACGCTCCCTCCACGCTGAACCTCATCTTCCCGGAGGTGTACCTGGAACAGCCCGGCGCTGACCAGCGTATCGCAGATATAAACAAGACCATGCAGGAGTATCTCGCCAAGGGACTGTTCAACGAGTACAAGTCCGCACTGATACTCATGCGCCGCACCCAGGCTGACGGAAAGGTGCGTACAGGTCTTGTGGGTGCTATCGACCTGGAGCAGTACGACTATACCAAGGGCAGCAAGTCCCAGGTACGTGCGACGGAAGCTACCGTAGCTTCCCGCATACCCCCGAGAGTCAGGATACGCCGTGATGCTGCGCTGGAGCTCCCGCACATAATGATACTTATAGACGATGTGAAGCGCACCGTTATCGAACCCCTGGAAGCAAAGCGTGATCAGCTTACCAGGCTGTACGACTTTGACCTCATGCAGAACGGCGGACATCTCGAGGGCTGGCTGGTGGACGGCGAGCATGCAAAGTCCGTTTTTGACGCACTGGACAAGCTGGCGGACAAGGAGGACTTCAACAGGCGCTATGGCCTTACCGGCGAGGAAGTCCTGCTGTATGCGATGGGCGATGGCAACCATTCCCTTGCCACCGCAAAGGAGTGCTACGAGCAGAAGAAGCGTGAGGGCGCTCCCGAGGCTGCGCTGGCACGCTACGCCCTCGCAGAGGTGGTAAACCTCCACAGCGAGGCGCTGGAGTTCGAGGCTATCCACAGAGTTATAACAGATGCCGATACCGCCAGGCTCATGGCGGACATGACCGCTGAGCTGGAGCTCACCGAGGGCACTTCCGGGCAGAGCTTCACAGTATTGCTTAACGGCGTGAGGAAGCAGTGGTCCGTAGGCAGACCCACCGCCAACCTGACTGTCGGCAGCCTGCAGCAGTTCCTTGACAAGTGGCTTGCAGAGAACGCCGGGAAGATCGACTATATCCACGGCGAGGACGTTGTGGAGAGCCTTTCTTCTGCGAAGAACAGCATTGGCTTCCTGCTGCCATCCATGACCAAGGAGGAACTTTTCCCCACCGTTATCAAGGACGGCGCACTGCCCAGAAAGACATTCTCCATGGGACACGCCCACGACAAGCGCTTCTATTGCGAAGCAAGAAAGATCAAGTGAGGTAGCATATGAACCTGGTCAAACTGGAACAGATATCAGACCTGCTGCGCTCCCAGGCGGAGAGCGGAGCGATCAAGGGAGGTTCCGCCTATGTGCTGAAGAACGGCAGGCCAATATTCCGCATGAACACAGGCATGGCTGACGAGGCAAGGGGAATAAAGTGGACAAACGATACCATAGTCCGGCTGTATTCCCTGACAAAGCCGATAACTGCGGCTGCGGCGATGATACTTCTCGACCGTGGAAAGCTCGACCTTTTGGATAAGGTGAGCTGGTACATTCCTGGGTTCAGGAACCAGACCGTCCTGACGGAGAACGGCAGGGAGCCTGTCCGCACGGAGGTCAGCATAAAGGACCTGCTCAACATGACCTCGGGGCTGTGCTATCCTGACAGAAGCTTCCCGGCGGGCAGCGTGATGCAGGATCTGTATGACGGGATATGCGATGAGGTCGCAGCGGGCAAGCCCGTGGACACCATGGAGTATGCGAACCGGATAGGTCAGCAGCCGCTGGCGTTCCAGCCCGGCGAAAAGTGGCTGTACGGCACCTCTGCGGACGTCCTGGGAGCAGTGATCGAGTGTGTTTCCGGCGAGAAGTTCGGCGACTTCCTGAGAAAAGAGCTTTTCGAGCCGCTGGGCATGAAAGACACTGATTTCTGGTGCCCTGAGGATAAGCTGTACAGATTTGCCGAGAACTACGAGGAAAAGGACGGCAGGCTGGAGCCCTGTATGTGGCAGCACCTGGGTCTGACTTATCTTTGCAGGAAGCCTCCGGAGTTCCAGTCCGGCGGCGCTGGTCTGTGTTCCACGATGGACGATTATGCGGCGTTCGCTGAAATGCTGCTGAACGAGGGTGTTTTCAACGGCAGACGTATCCTCAGCAGGAACGCAGTCAGATACATGACGTCCAACCAGCTTTCGCAGCAGCAGTTCAGTTCCTGCGACTGGGAGCAGTGCATAGGCTACGGCTACGGAAATCTCATGCGTGTCGCAACCGAGGAGAACAGACCCGGTATCTCCATTCACCCCGGTGAGTACGGCTGGGACGGCTGGCTGGGCTGCTTCTGGGCGAACGACCCGGCGAACGGATACACGTTCCTGTATTTTATACAGCGCTGCGGCGGTATGGGGTCACGTCCGATAAGACTGATAAAGCAGATAGTTTACGGTTCCGAGGACTGATTACTGCAAAAGCTATAAAAAAATTCGGGAAACCCTGGTATGTATTGTAAAATCCTCTATTGACTTTTGCGGGGTTTTATAATATAATAGTTATGTAATGTAACACAGGTTTTATATTGGCTGATTTAATCAACCGGAAAGAGATATACGGAGGGGATATACATGGAGGAACGCAACACACTGCTGATAGTTGACGATTTTGAGTTCAACCGGCTCATGCTGAGCGACACCTTCAGCGACCGCAGGGTCATCGAAGCAGAGAACGGCAAGCGTGCTATCGAGGAATTCGAGAAGAACAAGGACAAGCTGTGCGCTGTCCTGCTTGATATTATGATGCCGGTGATGGACGGCTTCGGTGTGCTGGAATATCTTGTTGAGAACAAGTATATCAACGATATCCCCGTTTTTATAATAAGTGCAGATACTTCTGACAAGTCCCTTTCCAGGGCGTACGATCTCGGAGCGGCGGACGTTATCGCAAAGCCGTTCAATATCCGTTTCGTCCGCAGGAGGATAAACAACATAATCGAGCTCTACAGCCAGCGCCGTTATCTCAATGTGCTGGTAAAGGAAAAGGGGCTGGAAATACCGTTCCTCAAGGCAGGAAAGTGAGCCTGACTGAAAAAATGTACAATAAAGCGTGCTTCGGTGCGCTTTATTTTTTTGCAGGATTTTCAAAAAATGCTTGCAAAATTCATTGTGTTATGTTATAATGAAATCAATCGAGTTGTGCTGAAGTTACGGCACGATCTTATTATTGCATTAAGAGAGGTCACAAACATGCTTTATTCACAGATGAGCAAGGAACAGCTCCAGGCGGAAAAGACAGCGCTTGAGAAGCAGTACGCAGACTACAAGGCAAAGGGCCTGAAGCTGGATATGTCCAGAGGCAAGCCCGCTCCCGAGCAGCTCAATCTTTCCCTGGATATGCTGCTGCACTGCCTGGACGGCGACTACAAGTCCAGCAACGGCATCGACTGCCGCAACTACGGCGTGCTTGACGGTATCCCCGAGGCGAAAGCCCTGTTCCAGGAAATGCTCGGCGTTTCTGCTGACGAAGTTATCGTAGGCGGCAACTCCAGCCTTCAGATGATGTATGATACCATTATCCGTGCAATGCAGCTCGGCGTTCTCGGCAGCGAGAAGCCCTGGTGCAGGTACGATCATGTTAAGTTCCTGTGCCCGGCTCCGGGTTATGACAGACACTTTGCTATCTGCCAGGCTCTGGGTATCGAGATGATCACCGTTGACTATAAAGAGGACGGTCCCGATATGGATACCATCGAAAAGCTGGTAGCCGAGGACGAGGAGATCAAGGGCGTATGGTGCGTTCCTATGTACTCCAACCCGACCGGCATCACCTACTCTGACGAGGTGGTAAAGCGCTTTGCTAATCTCAAGCCCAAGGCTAAGGACTTCCGTATATTCTGGGATAACGCATACTGCGTACATCACCTTTCCGAGAACCACGATCACCTGCTCAACATCATCGAGGAGTGCAAGAAGGCTGGCAACCCGAACCTGGTATTCGAGTTCACCTCCACCTCCAAGATATCGTTCCCGGGCGGCGGACTTGCAGTAGTTGCAGCAAGCAAGGAGAACATCGATTTCATCAAGAGCCAGATGACCTACCAGACCATCGGTTTCGACAAGCTGAATCAGCTTCGTCATGCAAAGTACTTCAAGGATTTTGAGAGCATCAGCGAGCACATGAAGCACCATGCCGCTATAATCCGTCCGAAGTTCGACGTAGTTCTTTATATGCTGGATAAGGAGATCGAGCCCCTGGGTATCGGCAAGTGGAACAAGCCCAACGGCGGCTACTTCATTTCCTTTGACGCACTGCCCGGCTGTGCAAAGCGCATAGTGTCCCTTGCAAAGGAAGCAGGCGTTGTAATGACCGGCGCCGGCGCAACGTTCCCTTACGGCAAGGACCCCAAGGACAGCAATATCCGTATCGCTCCGACATTCCCGTCCGTTGACGAGCTCCGTCAGGCTATGGAGATCTTCTGCGTATGCGTTAAGCTCGCAAGCGTTGAGGTGCTGCTCAATAAGTGATCTCTGAGCTTCCGCAGAGAAAGCCAGCCCGGCTGACCGGGTTTGATTACAGCTCTGACGGTGCATATTTTGTGACGGTGTGCACGAAAAATCGTGAGATGTTGTTTGGCAACGTAGGGGCGGATCCTGTATCCGCCCGGTCACATGGCGATCATTCTGCACTGATGATAGATTGCCCCGCCTCTCGGATTATTGAAAGGACGTTTCTTGAAACCATTGCACATTTTCCGGGGATTTCGGCACCGATATATGTTGTCATGCCAAATCATTTTCATGCGATAATAACGATACATGTTCCCGAAATGTACCGGGCGGATACAGGATCCGCCCCTACATTATCAAAGGTGATGCAGTCGTTCAAAAGATATTCAACGCATGAATTCATTGTTGCTGTAAAGGACGGAGAATTACCTCCATTTGACGGAACTGTGTGGCAGCGGTCATTCCACGACCACATAATCCGCAACGAAAATGATTACCGCATGATATACAGTTACATAAGGGATAATCCGTTGAATTGGATGCAGGATCGCTTCTTTATATGATCACAACCCCCGGTCGAACCCGGGGGTTTTCTTTGCGAAATTTCACATAAAAAAACGCATGACCAGGTTGAATTTTTCCGTAACATATGCTATAATGACAGTGAAATGACTCTGATTTAGCTAAATCAGAGAGTAAAATCAAGTAACAAAACAATTGCTTAACTGACTTTAAGGAGAAATCAATGGAGAACAAATTTTTAGGTCTGACACCGCCCATGGGCTGGAACTCATGGAACACCTTCACCTGGGAGATCAGCGACAAGCTCATCAGGGAAGCTGCTGACGCTATGGCTTCTGAGCTCAGGGACGCCGGTTATGAGTACATAGTTATCGACGACTGCTGGAGCGAAAAGCAGCGTGACAAGAACGGCAGACTCGTTCCCGATCACTGGAAGTTCCCGGACGGTATCAAGCCGGTCGCTGACTATGTTCACAGCAAGGGACTTAAGTTCGGTATATACTCCTGCGCGGGTACGCACACCTGCGGCGGCCACCCGGGCAGCTTCGAGCATGAGTTCGACGATGCTGAAACGTTTGCAGAGTGGGGCGTTGATTACCTCAAGTACGACTACTGCTACAAGCCCGACCATATCCCCGGCGAGGTGCTCTACAAGAGAATGAGCACCGCCCTCCGCAACAGCGGACGTGACATCATGTTCTCCGCATGCAACTGGGGCAACGACAATGTATACAAGTGGATAAGGGAGAGCGGCGCACATCTGTTCCGTTCCACCGGCGATATCCAGGACAACTGGGAGTCCATCAAGCGTCTTGCGCTTTCTCAGATAGGCAACGAATGCTACGGCGGAAACTTCTGCCACAATGATATCGACATGCTGGTAGTAGGAATGCACGGCGGCAGCAACAACGAGTGGATAAACTCCACTGAGCAGGGCGTGAACGTTATCGCCGACAGCGGCGAGACCATGCCGAGGCTCGGCGGCTGCACCGATGAGGAGTACCGTACTCATTTCAGCCTGTGGGCTATAATGAACTCGCCGCTGATGATAGGCTGCGATATCCGCCGCATGACCCCCGCCACCAAGGAGATACTCACCAACAAGGACGTTATCGCCATCAACCAGGATATTGAGTGCCGTGGTCCCTACTGCATAAGGCAGTGGAACAACCCCGACAATGTGTTCTCCCTTGTTAAGCCGCTTGCTAACGGTGATTACGCTATCGGTATGTTCAATTTCGGTGACCGTGCGGGCGAGATGAGCCTCCAGTTCTGGGATATCGGCCTTACCACCGCTTCCGGACGTGGGCTTTCCGTTTACGACTGCTGGAAGCACGAGGAGCTCGGTACCTTTACAGAACGCTTCGTTACCACTGTTGAGCCGCACGGCTGCGTAGTACTGCGTGCAAAGGTCGTTAAGGTCTGATGGGGAATTACTCCACCTGCAGGAAATGCGGTGCACGGCTGGGTTCTGACGATATTGCGATACATCAGAAGCTGGTCTCCCGCAATGATACGGAGTTCTTCTGCATAGACTGCCTTGCTGAGTACTACCGGACTACCCGGGAGGTCATTCAGCAGCGCATTGATTACTACAGGAAAAGTGGAAAATGCACATTGTTCAGATGAGGAATTTTATATGAAAAAGTTTATTTCGATACTGCTAGCTTCAGCGATGGCACTGAGCCTTACGGCGTGCCAGAAGTCCGATGTGAGTTCCGGCGAGAGCCAGCAGGAAAGCAGCTCCAGCCCTGTGACAGCGGAGAGCCAGGCTCCCGCAGAGGAGGACGGCACAAAGCTCCTGTCCAACCCCATCGCACTCACTGAGGACGGCGACATAGACATGGACGTTGCCCTTGCCTATGAAACGGATTTCGACGCACTGAAGGCTTCCTTTGACGCAAAGACAGTGGACGCCACCCAGCCCGTTTCCGAGAACGCCCGCACAAATGAGACCACTATGGAGGTCTGGAATTACCTGCGCAGCGTGTACGGAAAGCAGGTCATCACCTGCCAGCAGATGATGGATAGTGCAGCATATGAGGACCTGGTGTTCTATAATGCTTCCGGCGACATTACTGCGATGAAGGGCTTTGACTTTATATTCAGCACCGGCAGCTATAACAGCGATGACATGATCGACATGGCTATCGAGTGGTCAAAGACTTCCGGCGGACTGTGCGCATTCACATGGCACTGGAACGTTCCCAAGGATATTGACGACCCTGACGGCGGCTATGCGTTCTACACCAGTGAGATAACCAACTTCAATCAGGTGAATGCCGTAACTCCCGGCACCAAGGAATACAACACCGTTATACATGACATCGACCTTATTGCGACAAAGATCCAGCGTATGGAGAGCGAGGGTGTGACTATCCTGTTCCGTCCGCTGCATGAGGCGGGCAACGCATGGTTCTGGTGGGGACTCCAGGGCAGGGACAGCGCCACAAACGAGGTGTTCCAGAAGCTCTGGTACATGATCTATGACAGACTTGAGAACTACCACAAGCTGACGAACATCATCTGGGTATGGAACGGCCAGAACCCGCACACCGCTATCCACCCGAATTCCTATGACATCGCAGGTATCGACCGTTACTATGACAACGAAGATACCTCTGCAGAGGCTATAACTGAGTACTATACCAGCTGCTACAGCGAGCTCCAGGGCTTTGAGAAGTATTGCGCCGAGGTCGCCGGCATTGAGGAAACCGGTAAAATGCTGACTCTTTCCGAGTGCGGATACATGCCGGATCCCGAGGGAATCAAGGCCAACAACACCATGTGGCTCTATTATATGATCTGGAACGGCGACTTCATCTATGAGCCGGGCGGCGGCGGAAGCCCCCTGCTCGACCTTGACAGCACTCCGTCACCGAATCTCAAGCGCCTTTCAAATGAGATGATACAGAGCTATTTCGGCAACGACCTGTTTGTGACCCTGAACAAGCTGCCGGAGTTCAGCTTCGGCGGCAGGGATATCCCCCAGAAGATCAAGAACTGGGAGTTCTACAAGAACGGCGGCTGATAATTTATTCGGAATTACGGCAACGCAAAAGATGCAACGGGCTGCGAGAATATCGCAGCCCGTCAGCTTGTCGAAAAAGTCAATTTTGCCTGCGAAGCAGGCTTTTGTAATCAGTTTTTTGCCCAGGGTAAGGGTGACTGCGTCGACCCTGCCTGGGCAAAAAACACTTCTATCCGCACAACTGTGCGAATTGTCGGCAAAGCCGACAATGAGTGCGGGCAGTGCGGATGTTCGGCGAAAAAGCCCCAACGGGGATTTTTCGACGGTCTCCGGGTTGCGAGAATATCGCAGCCCGGTTTTTGTATTACGGCTGTATTTGTTCATAATTACTATATTTCGCCCTCGTTTTTCGTTTTTAAGGTAAAATTCCAGAATAAAAAAATATGTTATCGTTTTCAGCCCTTGTAATTCTCCGCAAGATATTGTATACTTATTATTAGCGGCTCTGTGCTTTCCACCGGCGTGTATCCGGGGGAGGGTCTGCCGGAATATTTTTTCTGCGACGGCTCATTGAGCAAGCAAGGAAGGAAGGTCACTTAATGAAATTCGGTCATTTTGACGACAAAAACCGTGAGTATGTCATTACTTCTCCACGTACCCCTTATCCGTGGATAAACTACCTCGGAACCCAGGGATTTTTCTCTCTGATATCCAACACCGCCGGCGGCTACAGCTTCTATAAGGACGCTCGCCTGCGCCGTATCACACGTTACCGTTACAACAACGTCCCCATTGATATGGGCGGCAGATACTTCTACATCAAGGACGGCGACACTATCTGGAACCCCGGCTGGTCCCCTGTAAAGACAGAGCTCGACAGCTACGAGTGCCGTCACGGCATGGGCTACACCATCATCACTGGTAAGAAGAACGGACTCAAGGCTGAGGCTACATTCTTCGTTCCCCAGAACTATGACGGCGAGGTACAGCAGCTCGTTCTCACTAACGAGAGCGGCGCCGCAAAGACCTTCAAGCTGTGGTC
>CAKSGA010000081.1 GCA_934454435.1 uncultured Oscillospiraceae bacterium
GTGATAAGGGTAGCAGACGGCATGGTAAGCGTCGTTGAAGCAGACTGCCCGGACAAGGTATGCGTAAACACCAAGCCTATTTCCGGCGGACTTGTGCCGATAATCTGTCTGCCGCACCATCTGGAGATCGTGATAGTGTCCGCACCTGATACTTCCGCAGACGCTGCCGCTTACTGATCATCACATAAAAATCACCGTTCAGTCACCTGCATTTCACATTCTCAGGGTAAAATAAACAAAATCTGTAAGCGATATGGAAAGGAACCTCATGAAAAGAACCACAACTATACTTCTGGCTGCGCTGCTGCTCTGCACCGGCTGCCAGTCTAAGGACAAGCAGACCCCCGCACCTGACAGCAATTCACCGGGACCCGCCGCCGAAATCACTACCGCTCCCGCTGAAAGCACGGAAGTCTCATCAGACAGTTCAGAGAGCGCTGAAAGCTCTGTAGCCGAGGTTTTCACAGCGGACACATCAGTGACCGAAGAAGCCGCAGACACTACGGAAGCTTCAACAGATGGTATACTGTTCAAGCCGGGCGTATGGCTTGGGTCCGACTCATATTTCTTCTTTGACAGCGTGGGCGGCGGACAGCTCCTGAGCCTTGAAAATGGTATTGGTGTCGGCTTTGAGATCGAGCCCTGCACCGGAGACACAGTGACGTTCCACATGGGGTCTGCGGATAGCTCCCTCACCTGCACCGTAACAGAATCCTCTGAAAACAGCGTGACCATAGTAAATGATAACGGCGAGCCTGATACCCTGAATTTCGTCTGCGAGGGGGACGCCAGCACGTTCACGTTTTACACCAACGAGGAACTCATGACCCTTTCCCTGGAGTATTATCAGGCGCAAACCGGCTACGCTCCTAGTAACGCCGGTGTCCAGAACAACCCTGACGGTACCGCTTCGATACAACTCTACGACTCTCTGGGAGATCACAATTCCACCTCCGCATGGTACACGGTGGACAGAGTGACCGGCGAGGGCACGGACGACATGACCGGGGAAAGCATCAACATTTCCGCAGCGGGTTAAGTACTTCATAACAAAAAAGGATCTGCAGCATCATGCAGATCCCCAGCTTGTCGAAAAAGTACATATCCCAGGCTGCCGAGAAAGGTACAGATGCTAGGAACCCGCACAACGGCTAGGCTTTGTGCCTGCCGTTGTGCGGAGTGACGACGCAGATGTGCCTTTATCGACAGTCTGAGGATCTGCAACATCATGCAGATCCCTTTTTTATTATAATAGCTGTTTCAGCCTTACTACAGCTCCCGGAATTCAATTGGCTGCTGAACCCTGACGCTTCCCCATTCTACGCCAGTTGACGAACCCGTAGAGGTCGTTTGCGAGAAAAGCGGAGAAGCAGACCAGCACAGAAATATAACGTATATCTTCCGCAGAAGCCATCGCCCACAGAACTATCAGTACTATATCGTTGGCGGCATATGCCACGGCGTAGAAAGGGCTTCTGCGGAACACAAGGTACACCGCTGCAAAGCTGGTCGCAACAGAAATCGTGCTGGGTAACAGGTTAGCCGTATTAAAGTGTTTCAGCACGAAATAGAATGCCGCCGTCACAAGCAGCGTCAATATACCCATGAATACATACTCCCGTAGCTTCAGGTGGTTGACCTTCACCTCAGCTCGATTGTCCGAGGGGTGTCTCAGCCAGGACACCAATGAAAACGCCGCCATCGGCATGGACATTCCGAGGTAGGTCAGCATTTCACCGTAATAACGGAACTGCCACGAAATTATACCGTAGAGCACTGCAAAAACTATCGCCATGGCCTGAGCCGCCGGATGTCCCTTAGCCGCAAATATCAGCGAAGTCACCCCGATAAGCGAAGCCGAAAGCGTCAGCCAACTGCCTCGGTCAAACAACAGGAACGAAACGACCACTGAAACGACTGAACAGCCCCACAGCAGCCACTCCCCACGACTGAAATAAGATAGTATTTTTCTCATGCAGACCTCCACAAAAAAAGCACCCGCACACATCTTCTAAGACCTGACGATGTGTGCGAATGCTCAGCATTCTTCTACCCGGTGGCAACTATATTACTATGGTATTATAACACGTTTTTCCGGCTTTGTCAAGGGTCAGGCTTCACCGCCGGAGATCGCCCCGTCAGAGCCCGTGTAAACGCCGGTGCCGGAAGCCAGCACAACGTCCCCCTCGGAAATTCCGTTCAGTATCTCAGTGTAGCCGCCAAGGCTAACGCCGATAGTGACCTTCAGCTTGTACCGCTCGCCGTTCTCAACAAGCGTGACATAGCTGTCATAGCCGCTGGTCTTTACCGCCGAGTCCGGAACTGCAAGCACGTTCTTGCGCTCAGTAGTCCTGAATGCAGTTGCCCAGCCGGACATGACCGCCGTTTTCTGATCCTGCAGGACTTCCTGCATAACGTCGTCCCCAAGGTCGAACACCACACGCTTTGCCGAGTCGCCGAAAGCGGTCGCCGGAGCGACGTCCGGAGCCTCCACTACGGTCGCATCGTACATTGTCGTGTCAATGCGTAGCTGGAGCTTCTCGCCGAAACGGAGATCCGAACTCTTGTCAAGATATATCGCCGTCTTGCTGACCTCGGACACGGCGCAGCATACCTGTCCCTCGCCGACATCATCACCCTCGCCCACTGCGTACGCAGTGCACACGATACCGTCAAATGGCGCCTTTATCGTGTACTTATCCTTTTCCGCCAGCATCATGTCGAGCTTCTTCTGCTCTATCTGGTACTGAAGCTGTGCTTCCTGCCCTCCGCCCAGGGAGGACTCATACGCAGCGTTCACGATGGTCTGCTGGTTGCTGATGTCGTAGTCCAGGTCGGAGGAATCCAGCTCTGCGAGCACCTCGCCCTCCTTGACCTCCCTGCCGGTGGTGGCGTTGTAGCTCCTGACGACAGCGTCCCCGGGGTAGGTAAGGTACACCGCATAGGGATACCCGATGGTCACGCCGAAACTCTCGGTATCTGAGAGGTCCATGTACTTTGCCTGTGCGACCTCATAGCGGACCTCTTCAGCGCCATAGATAGGGAGCTGTATCTCGCCGGCGGTGTTGTTCCTGGAGCAGCCGGTCATAAGTAATGCGAACGCAGCCAGCGCCGCAGCAATTTTCTTCATAGGGACCTCACGTTCTGTGATTATGCCTTTTCTGCGAGTCTGCGCATCATTTCCATGCACATTCTGCCGTTGTGATAGGGGCACTTCCAGGGATCTACCACCGGCTTGAAGTCAGCGGGCTTCCACTGGTCGTCTATCTGGGAATGCCACTCGCCGCCCGGGCGCTTGTCGATGATGTGCTCCTGAATGAACTTCCACACGTTGGAGGATATCTCAAAGTACTCCTCGCCGCCGTAGCCCTTCTGGAATGCGTTCATGAAGCCGATAACGGTTTCCGCCTGGACCCACCAGATGCGCCAGGTGTTGATCTTGTCCTTATCACGCTCGTTCAGCAGGGAGCCGGACGCCTTGTCGTAGGCGATATCGGCGATGTTGCGGACGATACGCCTGTTCATCTCAGCGAACTTCGCAGTGAGCTCCGGCTCACCGATCACCTCGGTAGCACGGTCGATGAGCCAGGTCGCCTCGATGTCATGGCCGTATGAGTGGATATCACCGATGACGTCCATGTTCTTGTCAAAGAACACCAGCAGCTTGTTTCCTGCCTTGTCAAATATCTTGTCATAGGTGAGCTCCAGCTGGAACTTCAGGCGCTCCAGCACCTTCGGACTGTGGTCTGCAAGATAAAGCTCGGTGTAGGCTTCCATCATGTGGAGGGTGGTGTTCATGGTCTTGTCAGCCATGAGCCCGTTCTCGGAGAGCTCATCGTTTGCAAGTTCGCTCTTCCAGTCCCTTGCCATTGTTTCAAGGTAAGCTACATCGTCCGTGGAGTTCTTCTCTACCAGGTCCATAACGTCGTATGCGAGCTTCAGCGCAGCCTTGTCGCCGCTTGCACGGTAGTAGCTGGAGAGCGCATAGATAAAGAACGCCTGGCAGTAGGTGTGCTTGAAGTCGTCCTTTACGGTGCCGTCATAGTTCATGCTCCAGTAAACTCCGCCGTACTCCTTGTCCACGCACTTTTCGGTGAGGAACTCATACGCATGTCTTGCGTTGTCCAGCAATGCGGGATCGTGGAGCTCCATGTAGGCGTTGGAGTAGAACCACAGTATGCGGGAGTGCAGTATAACGCCCTTTTCACCCTTTTTGTCGATGTTCAGGGAGCTGTCCATAAATCCGGTGAAGCCGCCGTTCTCATCATCACGCAGCTTGTTCCAGAACGGGATTATGTGCCCGGTGAGCTCCTGTACAAATTCTTCTCTCTTCATTTTATGTACCTCTTTTATATTTTGTTCTACCCATCAGTTCCTATTGCCATAAGTGAGGTGACAAATCCCGCCAGCAGGCGGAAATGTAAAGATGCGGCAAAGGCGCACCAACAGTCCGGTATGGAAGCCGGACAGCAGAGTACGGGAGGGGCAAGCCCCTCCCCTACAAAATCACGTATTCAAGCTTGTCGAAAAAGTACTATCCCAGGCTGCCGAGAAAGGTGCAGATGCTAGGAACCCGCATGACGGCTAGGCTTTGTGCATGTTGCCCTTTATTGCCCGACATCGTGTCGGGCTCGGGGGCAACTGCACAAACATCGTGTTTGTGCCTGCCGTCATACGGAGTGACAACGCAGATGTGCCTTTATCGACAGCCTGACATCATTCATCTTTGCCGCAGCAGTTCTTATACTTCTTGCCGCTTCCGCAGGGGCAGGGGTCGTTTCTGCCGACCTTTTCGCCCTTGTTCTTGTAAGGCGTCTGGGAGCCTGCGTTGGGAGCGTCCGGCTGGAGCACCTGCTCACGCTGGATAGGACGCTGAATTCTTACCGGAACAGTCAGCACCATGCGTACTGTTTCCTCACGGATAGCTGCGATCATCTCATCGAACATCGCAAAGCCCTCGAAACGGTACTCAACAACAGGATCCTTCTGACCGTAGCCTCTGAGGTAGATACCACGCTTCAGCTCTTCCATTGCATCGATGTGATCCATCCAGTGGCGGTCAACGGTCTTGAGCAGGCATACACGCTCAACTTCACGCATTGCTTCGCTGCCCATATCCGCTTCACGGGTCCTGTAAATGAGGTCGCCCCTCTCCTTGAGGAAGTTCACGATATCCTTCTTGGTGAGGTCGTTCAGTTCTTCTGTGGTGTAGCGCAGGTCGCTGTCCATCACGTAAAGGTTCATGAAGTGAGAGCGCAGACCGTCAAGGTTCCAGTTCTCAGCAACTGTATCGGAGCAGTACATGTCCACAGCCTCTTCGATGGACTTGTACATCATGTCGTGGATATTCTTGCTTACGTCCTCGCCGTCAAGCACCTTTGAGCGCTGCGAATAAATGGTGGTACGCTGCTGGGACATAACGTCGTCGAAGTCCAGTACGTTCTTTCTGATGGAGAAGTTCCTGCCCTCTATCTTCTTCTGAGCGGACTCTATCGCACTGGAAAGGAACGGCGCTTCTATGGGGGTGTTCTCGTCGAAGTTCATAGTTTCCATGAACTTCTGAACACGGTCGCCGCCGAACAGACGCATAAGGTCGTCCTCAAGGGAGATATAGAAGCGGCTCTCGCCGGGGTCGCCCTGACGTCCGGCACGTCCACGAAGCTGGTTATCAATACGGCGGGACTCATGACGCTCGGTACCGATGATGAACAGACCGCCTGCGGCACGTACTTCCTCCGCCTCGGGCTTTATCTGCTCGTCGAACTTCTTCATGAGCTCCTGATACTTTGCTCTTGCGTCCAGGATCTCCTGGTCGTCTGTTTCAGCGTAGCCGGTAGCTTCCTGAATGAGCTCCTCAGAGTAATCCATGCGGCGCATTTCGTGTATAGCGAGGAACTCAGCGTTACCGCCGAGCTTGATATCGGTACCACGGCCCGCCATGTTGGTAGCAATGGTAACGGCGCCCTTCTTACCTGCCTGCGCAACTATCTCTGCTTCACGCTCATGGTTCTTTGCATTGAGCACCTGGTGCTTTATCCCACGTGCCTTGAGCAGCTTGGAAACAAGCTCGGACTTCTCAATGGTAACAGTACCTACCAGCACCGGCTGACCCTTCTTGTGGCACTCCTCGACCTGGTCGCAGACTGCCTGGAACTTGCCGTGCTCGTTCTTGTAGATCTGGTCGTGATTGTCCACACGGATAACGGGCTTGTTGGTGGGTATCTCTATAACGTCAAGGCTGTAGATCTGGCGGAACTCGTCCTCCTCGGTCATAGCCGTACCGGTCATACCGGAGAGCTTGTCGTAAAGGCGGAAGAAGTTCTGGAACGTGATGGTAGCAAGGGTCTTGCTCTCACGGTTGACCTTCACGCCCTCCTTTGCCTCAATAGCCTGGTGCAGACCGTCATTATAGCGGCGGCCGAACATCAGACGTCCGGTAAACTCGTCAACGATAACGATCTCACCGTCCTTGATAACGTAGTCAACGTCCAGCTTCATGATACCGTTCGCACGGATAGCCTGGTTGATGTGATGGAGCAGAGTGGTGTTCTCCGGGTCCATGAGGTTGTCCACGCCGAAGTACTTCTCTGCCTTTGCAACGCCGGCAGGGAGCAGGTTACAGGTCTTGGCCTTTTCGTCTATGAGGTAATCGCCGTCAAAGCTGCCCTCGTAGTCCTCCTTATCGTCAAGCTCTGCCACCTTGTTCATGGTAAGGGTCTTGGCGAACTTGTCGGCCTTCTCATACAGGTCGGTGGACTTGTCGCCACGGCCGGAAATGATAAGGGGAGTTCTTGCTTCATCAATGAGAATGGAGTCCACCTCGTCCACGATGGCGAAGTTGGGGGCACGCTGGACCTTATCCTTCTTGTAGATACACATGTTGTCACGCAGGTAATCGAAGCCAAGCTCGTTGTTGGTGGCATATGTGATATCGCATGCGTAAGCGGCACGGCGGGCGTCGTTGTCCATGTCGTGGGTGATAAGTCCTACGGTAAGGCCGAGGTATCTGTGCACCTTTGCCATGAGCTCACTGTCACGCTTTGCGAGGTAGTCGTTTACGGTAACGATGTGTACGCCCTTACCGGTCAGGCCGTTCAGGTATGAGGGAAGAGCGGCAACGAAAGTCTTACCTTCACCGGTCTTCATCTCTGCGATACGTCCCTGATGGAGCACGATACCGCCTATGATCTGTACGGGGTAGTGGCGAATGCCGATAACTCTTGTTGAGGCCTCACGGCAGACTGCGAAAGCGTCAGGCAGTATCTGGTCGAGAGTTTCGCCGGAAGCGAGCCTGTCCTTGAGTATGCCGGTCTGAGCCTTGAGCTCTGTTTCGCTCATAGCGGCGTACTTGTCCGCCAGGTCGAGAACCGCCTTCTTGATCGGCTCTATGCGCTTCAGCTCCTTAGTTGAATAGGTGCCGAACAATGCTTTGAATAAACCCATTGTATTATAAATCCCTTTCTATAGATAACATGTTCGAATATAAATACTCACTCTATATTATACCGCATACTTCATGATTTGTCAACCGGAATATTCACACAAATGCAGATTTTGCGGAAATTTAAGGCAATACCGCACAAAGATTGTGCGTGTATTGCGCAGTCAGATTTTTCGTCAGATTGTACAATGAGGACGACGCAAGGCTGACGCCTTGCTAGGACGAATTGTGCAAGATGACGGAAAAGATGCAAGCAAGACACGTACAAAATCCAATAAATGGTCTTTGTGCGGTGTTGCCTTAAGGAAGCAAGTATCATTCCGGCGACAGTGCGAATAATAAAGCCGAAAGGAGATGGCACCATGGAAAAGAAACAGAAAAACTCCCAGCAGAAAGCCCAGGCGCTCCAGGACCCGATGATGAACTCCGGCAGCGCCGGTGACTGCACCGGGATTATCCCCGCAATGCCCGGCTCCGGCGAGGAGTACGAGAACTACGCCGGGCTCTACGATTACCTCCCGCCGGAAAGGAAGAACACAGAGCAGGACAAGTGACATGCGCTGTTAGCCGATCAAATGACCGGATCACTCAAAAAGGGTCTGCAAATCAATGCAGACCCCCTCTTTTATCATGTTTTGTGAATCTCACCGCAAATCTCGCAGTATTCCAGTGAGCCGTCAGGCTTTTCCACGTAGTGGTGCTGAATGCACACGCCGGTCAGGTCGTGGAGCTTCTCAACGATGCCAAACTTGTAAAGTCCGCCGGTGAAATACAGCACAGCGCCCGCAGCGATCGCCAGAGCGAACACCAGAGCCAGTATCTTCAGCGTGATTTTCAGCGGCGTAAAGTTGATGATATGGATAGGTCTGACCGGGCTGAGCGCACGGTCGTCAGAGTTCCCCAGGGACGGCAGACGGGTGCCGGATTTGCCGGTTATCTTGGCGTCATCGATACCCGGGGAGAGGGTCACACGCTTCCGGGAGCCCTCCTCGCCGTGGTAAAGGGAATTGTAGTACTTTTCCAGGGTGTCAGCTCCGACCTCCGGCATGCTGTCCTCGCCATAGCTCATGGGGACCGTCTGCGGAGCTTTCCGGACATTTCCTGCCGGGTTTGTGGGAGCCGATGTGTCTGCCGGTTTTGCTGTGACCGGGGCTTGGGGCGCAGCGACTTTTACCGTACCCGGAGCTTTGGGGGCAGCAGGTTTTACTGTGCCCGAAGACTTAGCAGCGGCGGGGTCCCCGGGCTTATTTAATGCGACAGGCTTGATCTGTGCAGCCGAAATGTCCGGTGCGACAGGCGCAACAGACGCAGCAGTTTTTATGGGCCTGGCTTGCTGCGCAGACAGAGGAGCATTCACCGTTCTTGCAGGCTGGACCCGGGAAGCAGGCTTTTGAGTACCAGGCTCGTTCCCGGTGCCCGTATTCAGCTTTTGGAACTGAGCCTGGGCAACCATCATGTTTGCACCGCATGAAGGGCAGTATATCTCATCGTCATGAAGCAGAGCTCCGCATTTATCACAGAACATAGGCTGACCTCATCAGTAGTTTATCAGATTCTGAAGTTCCTTTGTGCATTTGTCGCTGGCGTCAATAAAGTCCACCATAGTCTGGAGATAATCAAGGATATTGTTGTAGGAAGAGCCGGATATGCTCTGCGGTATACAGCCTGTCATATCTTTCAGCAGGGACTTGAGCTTTGCGAACTCAGGCTCATCGCCGCATTCCTCAATAGCGTAGTTGTACTGTTCGTATGCGTACTTGTTGTAGGTCGCACTCTCACGGCATGCATAGTAGTAGTCGCTGAGGGAGGGATTATAGCTGTTGGTTACGGAGGAAATGTAGCTGGAGCCGGTCTGAACATAGCTGTCGCCCTGCATTATGTAGGAGCTTATATTATTGAGCTGCGGTCTGAGCTCATCGCAGACTTCTCCGCACCTTGTGCACTTGCCAAGACGTGTGGTATGTCCGAGAGCCTCGCCGTCAGTTGCGCCGCAGACGGAGCAGGTCCTGGGAGTGGTGCAGGTGGCTTCAGTCCAGGTGTGTGGAATGGGCTCGCCCTCTGTTTCGCCGCATTCGGAACAGGTCCTTGGAGCCGTGCAGGTAGCCTCTGTCCAGACGTGACCGAGGGGCTCGCCGTGCTCATCTCCGCAGATGGTGCAGGTTTCAGGGTGTGTGCAGTCGGCATCGGCATAGTGGTGCTGAACGCAGAGGTGCGTCACATTATAAATGAGCCTTACGCCGCCGGATTTGTAAAGGTACCCGTTGTTAAGCGTGATGAAGAACGCACCAACTCCGCCCAGCAGAAGTACTCCCACAACTGCCAGTATAATGATGAGCGGGAGCTTGCTCTTCTTCACGGGCTTGACAGGCTTTACGGCAGCGCCGTCAGCTCCGGGAACTGCTCCGGGGTTGTTTTCTGGTATGTATCCCGGAATTCCCTGGTTCGGCTGAGTTTCCTGTGTTGCCTGCGGGAAACCTCCGGGGAAAGGCGGAGGAGTCACGTCCATGGGGTCTGCGACAGCCTGCTGCGGGGCCGTCTGCTCGTTCTGGAAAGGCTGAGCGGGCTGTGCTTCCTGCATGGGCTGTACACCAGGAGCAGGCTGTGTGAAGCTTCCCGGGAACGGCGGAGGTGTCATGCTCATAGGGTCTGCTGTCGCAGTTGCGGCAGGGGCGCCTATAGCGGGCATTTCATCAGCCGCCGGTGAAACCGGAGCAGTCGGTACGGTCGGTACGGCCGGTGCGACCGGTGCGACCGGTGCCGCCGGTGTTACAGGTGTTGCCGGTGCAGACGATGTCGCCGGAGCAGCAACAGCAGACGGAGCAGCGGGCTCCACCTGACCAGAAACGGGCTGGGACTGCTGGATAACTCTCACCTTATTCCCACAGAAAGGACAGAAAACGGAACCATCGTTTATCTGATTTCCGCAATTTGTACAGAACATAGAATTACCTCCAAATATATTCGGATATTAGAAAAATATACCTCATTTATTATAACATACAACTGTGGGTTTTTCAAGAACATTTTCGGGTCATTTTACAGTTTATTTTTCAGATGTGCATACAGCCGGTGCAAACACGGCGTCTGCACCAAAGTACAGTGCAGACGCCTGACGTATAATAACGGGAGGGGCAAGCCTCTCCCCTACAGTTTTTATTGCGGCGAATTTACCAAAAACGGACTGCAAAATTGCAGCCCGTTTCGCTTGTTGAAAAAAATACTATTCCAGGCTGTCGAGAAAGGTGCAGATGCTAGGAACCCGCATGACGGCTAGGCTTTGTGCCTGCCGTCATGTGGAGTGACGACGCAGA
>CAKSGA010000082.1 GCA_934454435.1 uncultured Oscillospiraceae bacterium
GTACTCTACCCGGCGATGGAGGACTACGTGCTGGATATCATCATGGGTAACGGTCCGTCGGCACGGTCAATACGTATCGATCTGCCCAAATTCACGCTGATCGGTGCCACGACACGCTCGGGACAGCTTTCTGCACCGCTGCGTGACAGGTTCGGCGTTATCCAGCGACTGGAATTGTACGCTCCGGAGGAGCTTTGCAGCATCGTGCAGCGTTCGGCGATAATCCTTGCGATACCCTGTACCAAAGACGGCGCCATGGAGATCGCAAGGCGCTCCAGGGGAACACCGAGAATTGCGAACCGTCTGCTGAAGAGGGTCCGTGACTACGCCGAGGTGCTCGGTGACGGAAAGATAACCCGTGAGATAGCAGACATCGCCCTTGCCCGTGAGGATATCGACCGGCTGGGGCTTGACAGGCTCGACCGCAGGTTCCTGGAGATGATAATAAAGGGCTACAACGGCGGACCGGTGGGGCTTGAAACGCTGGCTTCCGCACTCGGTGAGGAGTCGGTGACGCTGGAGGAGGTCTGCGAGCCGTTCCTTATGCAGCTCGGCTTTATCGCAAGGACTCCCCGGGGACGCACCGCAACGGCGCTCGCCTATAAACATCTGGGTATACTGAAAGACGGTCAGCAGACGCTGGATGGCATAGAATAAATAATAATTCATAATAATTCGGAATTCCGAATTCAATATGGGGGTATGGGTCATGGGAAGATTATTTGGAACAGACGGAGCACGTGGCGTGGCAGTCACCGAGCTCACATGTGAAAGAGCGATGGAGATAGGCAGGGCGGCTGCTTACGTCCTGACCAAAGAGAGCGGAAAGGCTCACCCGAATATTCTGGTGGGCATGGATACGAGAATTTCCTCAAAGATACTGGAGGCGGCGCTGTCAGCGGGTCTTGCCTCGGTGGGAGCGAATGCGCTCCAGCTTGGCGTTGTGCCTACTCCGGCGGTGGCTTTCCTTGTCAGGGAATACCATGCGGACGCCGGGGTCATGATCTCCGCTTCGCACAATACGGTCGAGTACAACGGCATAAAGCTGTTCTCAGCTGAGGGCTTCAAGCTCCCGGACAGCGTTGAGGAGGAGATAGAGGCGCTTATCCTCGACAAGACCGTGGAAATACCGCTGTGCAGCGGCACTGAGGTCGGCAGGATAACAAGACTTGCCAGCGCCTGCAAGGACTACATACAGCATATCAGGGACTGCGCCGGTGCGGGTCACTATGCAGGGGACAGCAGCCGCTTCTGCTTCGACTGCGCAAATGGAAGCTCCGCAGCGACCGCACGCAAGCTGTTCGCTTATCTCGGGGATAACTGTGAGTTCATCGCTGACGAGCCGGACGGCACCAACATCAACGACAACTGCGGCTCCACCCATATCGGCCAGCTCTGTGAGTATGTGAAGAACGGCGGCATGTCCGCAGGATTTGCATTCGACGGCGATGCCGACAGGTGCCTTGCGGTGGACGAAAACGGAAATGTCATCGACGGCGACAGGATCATCGCAGTCCTCGCAAAGCGCATGAAGGAAAAGGGGCTGCTCAAGGGCAATGCTGCGGTGGTCACGGTGATGAGCAATCTCGGCTTCCACGATTTCATGAAGGAGAGCGGCATAAAGACCGTCTGCGCAAAGGTCGGCGACAGATATGTGCTGGAGGAAATGCGCAAAAATGGCTATAATATAGGTGGCGAGCAGTCCGGGCATATAATCCTGCTGGATCATGCGACCACGGGTGATGGTCAGCTTACCGCCGCCATGCTGATAAAGGTCATGCAGGAGACCGGGAAGTCCCTCTCGCAGCTTTGCGGGGATATCGTGGACTACCCGCAGCTCCTGGTGAATGTTAAGATAACCGAGAGCGGCAAGGGAAAGTGGAACAAGGTCCCGGCTATTATGGACTGCATTTCCGCAGCCGAAAGTGAGCTCGGCTCAAACGGCAGGGTGCTGGTGCGTGAGAGCGGAACGGAGCCCCTGGTGCGTGTCATGGTCGAGGGCAAGGACATGGATATGGTAAAGCGCCTTGCGGACGGTATCGCAGAAGAGGTCAGGAAGAACCTGACATAACGGAGGGAAACATGCTGGTTTGTGCAAACAACGGGAACTTCCCGGCGGAGGATATGGAACAGCTCAGGGCTGCGCTGAATGCCGCCTGCGGAGAGATATGGCTCGGAGAGGGGACGGACTCCTACCCCTGCATAGCGATACTCTGCTGCGAGGACGGGGCTTCCGTCAACTATTTTGAGAGCGAGGGCGGAACGGCGTATGTTTCCATCGGCGACCGCAAAAAGCACGGAACTATAGACGTGAACATAGACGGCGAGATGTATCAGCTTGACCGAGGTCAGATAGTCCCGCAGGAAAGGATACTCGACATTGCGGCGGAGTTCATGAAGAAAATGAAGCTGCCGGGGTGCGTGGAGTGGGAGAAAATCTGACCAGATCATAAGGAGCGAAAAATGCCGTTTGACTTCAAGAAAGAATACAAAGAATTCTATATACCGCCTAAGAAACCGGGTATAGTGAAAATTCCGAAGATGAATTACATTGCTGTCCGTGGAAAGGGCGACCCAAACAGCGAGGGCGGAGAATACAAAAATTCCATCGGAATGCTGTACGCCGTTGCTTTCACGATAAAAATGAGCAAGATGGGCAGCCATAAAATCAATGGGTACTTTGATTACGTTGTGCCGCCGCTGGAGGGGTTCTGGTGGCAGGAGGGCGCTGACGGCATTGATTATTCTCACAAGGAAGCTTTCAGTTTCATCTCGGTCATTCGGCTGCCGGATTTCGTTACGAAAGAAGAATTTGATTGGGCAGTAGCTGAGGCTGAGAGAAAGAAGAAAATCGACCTTTCAAAGGTAGAATTCTTCACGTATGACGAAGGCGAGTGCGTCCAGTGCATGCACATCGGTGCATATGACGATGAACCGGCAACAATAAAAGCTATGCACGAATACGCAACGCAGAACGGATATGTTACAGATATTTCGCCGACTCGAATGCACCATGAAATATATTTATC
Organism: uncultured Oscillospiraceae bacterium; assembly: GCA_934454435.1. Lineage (GTDB taxonomy): Bacteria > Bacillota > Clostridia > Oscillospirales > Ruminococcaceae > CAG-115. Next base: position 3,030 of record CAKSGA010000082.1, read on the forward strand.
AGATCCGAGAAAATGTGCGCCGGAAAAGTTGAAAACAGTTGTTCGCCACCCGGTAAAACCCAGGTGAGCATTTGAAATATGCAGGAACAGAGGACAAAAGAATGAGATTATCAGACAAATGGCAGGACTACTGCCTTATCGACACATCAGACGGCGAGCGGCTGGAGCGCTGGGGCGACGTCACCCTTATCCGCCCGGACCCGCAGATAATCTGGAAGTGCACCGGCGAGGCGCCGGAATGGCGCAGCGCCCATGCAAAGTACAACCGTTCGTCCTCCGGCGGCGGTTCCTGGGACTACCGCAGGAAGCTGCCGGAGAGCTGGCAGATAAGGTACGGCGAGCTCACGTTCATGGTGAAGCCCACGGGTTTCAAGCATACCGGGCTGTTCCCGGAGCAGGCGGTCAACTGGGACTACTGCATGGACGCCATTCGCAGCGCCGGCCGCCCGATAAACGTGCTGAACCTCTTTGCCTACACCGGCGGAGCCACCCTCGCATGTGCGGCGGCAGGAGCCTCCGTGTGCCATGTGGACGCAGTAAAGGGTATGGTGGACTGGGCACGCACCAATGCGAAGCTCTCAGGCCTGTCGGACAAGCCGATACGATGGATAGTGGACGACGCCCAGAAGTTCATCAGCCGTGAAATACGCCGTGGGAACCACTATGACGGCATAATTCTCGACCCGCCGAGCTACGGACGGGGAACTAACGGCGAGATGTGGAAGCTCGAGGACTGTATTTACGACCTCATGGAGAGCTGCACGCAGCTTCTTTCGGACAAGCCGCTGTTCGTGCTGCTGAACAGCTACACCACCGGTCTTTCCGCCAGCGTCATGAGCTATCTGCTCCAGATGACGGTGGGCAGGCGGTTCGATATCACGGTGGACTCCCAGGAGATCGGGCTCCCGGTAAGACAGACCGGAATGGCGCTCCCGGCGGGAAGCACTGCGATAGTTCATTTTTGAGAATAACAGGTGAAATTACTTGAACATTATAGAAGTTGAAAACCTTACCTTTGATTATATTTCCCGGGACGAAAACGGCAACGAGATAAGCCGCAGCAACGTTCTGAAGGACGTCAGCCTTTCGGTCCCGGAGGGACAGTTCCTGGCGGTGCTGGGTCACAACGGCTGCGGAAAGTCAACCCTTGCAAAGCACTTCAATGCGATACTCACGCCGACCTCAGGAAAGGTCACGGTGGCGGGCATGGACACCTCAGACGAGGACAGGCTGTTCGATATCCGCCAGACGGTGGGCATGGTGTTCCAGAACCCCGACAATCAGCTTGTAGCCACGATAGTCGAGGAGGACGTTGCGTTCGCACCGGAGAACATGGGAGTCCCCCAGCCGGAGATACGCCAGAGAGTGGACGACGCCCTCAGGCAGGTGGATATGTACGAGTACCGGGAGCATGCCCCGCATCAGCTTTCCGGCGGCCAGAAGCAGCGTGTGGCCATCGCCGGTGTGATCGCCATGCAGCCTAAGTGCATAGTCATGGACGAGCCCACCGCAATGCTCGACCCCAAGGGGCGCCGGGAGGTCATGAACACTATCCACACCCTCAACCGGGAAAAGGGCATCACCGTGATACTCATAACCCATTACATGGACGAGGCTGCCCAGGCTGACCGTGTGGTGGTCATGGACGGCGGAAATATCATCATGGACGACGTTCCGAAGAAGATATTCTCCCAGGTAAAGCGGCTGCGTGCCGTGGGGCTGGACGTTCCGCAGGTGACGGAGCTGTGCGATATGCTCATTGAAAAAGGCGTCGATATTTCCCCGGAAATAATACATGAGCAGGAATGCGCCGAGGCGCTGTACAGGCTCACAGAGGGAAAGAGCGCAGTGCTCCCTCCGGCGCCGGAGGAGAGCGTGCAGGACGACCGCCCGGTGGTATTAAAGTCAGACCGGGTGACATACAAATACAGCGTGGGCACTCCGTTTGAAAAGACCGCTGTGGACAGCGTGGAGCTTGATATACGCCAGGGCGAATTCGTCGGCATAATAGGTCACACCGGCAGTGGAAAGTCCACACTGATACAGCACTTCAACGGGCTTGTCAAGCCGACCTCCGGGCGTGTGCTGGTGGACGGCACGGATATCTGGAGCAAGGGCGTAAATATACGGGATATCCGCTTCAGGGTGGGACTTGTGTTCCAGTATTCCGAGCACCAGCTTTTCGAGGAGACCGTGGCGAAGGACATCGCCTACGGCCCTAAGAACATGGGACTTTCCGAGGACGAGATAAAGGAGCGTGTGCGCAGCGCCGCCCGGAGCATGGATATCGTAAAGCTGCTGGATAAATCGCCGTTCGAGCTTTCGGGCGGACAGCAGCGCAGGGTCGCACTGGCGGGCGTGCTTGCCATGGACCCGGAGGTGCTCATTCTTGACGAGCCCGCCGCAGGTCTTGACCCGAAGGGCCGTGACAAGATACTCGGCATGATAAAGCAGTACCACGAACAGTACGGCAAGACTATCCTGCTGGTGTCACACTCGATGGAGGACATCGTGAAGTACGCAGGCAGGGTGCTTGTCATGAACAAGAGCCGCCTGTTCTGCTATGATACCGTGGACAGGGTATTCGCAAGAACTGAGGAGCTCGCAAAAATAGGCCTTGACGTACCACAGGTCACAAGAATGAGCCATATCCTGAAGTCCCTCGGGACAGATATCGGGAATGACATCTACACTACAGAGAGAGCGGCGGAACGTCTGCTGCCGCTCATAAAGTAAGGACTAGAACAAAAGATGATAAAGGATATTACTATCGGACAGTATTTCCCCGGCAGCTCGGTCATTCACAGGCTGGACAGCCGTGTGAAGCTGGTGCTGGATATACTGTACCTTGTTATACTTTTCACGGCGCAGAGCTATACGGGTCTGCTGCTTGGCATGCTGTTCATGGTGGTGTGCTACATGCTGGCACGCATAAAGCTCATCATGATATTGAAGAGCGTCAGGCCGATACTTCCGCTGATGATATTCACGGGTATTCTGAACGTGTTTTTCGTCAAGGGCGAAACGCCGCTGTTCCAGTGGGAGTTCATCTCCATTTACCCGGAGGGCATCAACACGGCGCTGTTCATGCTGATAAGGGTGCTGACGCTCATCATCGGCATGTCGCTGCTGACCTACACCACGTCGCCCATCATGCTCACCGACGCCATCGAGCGGCTTCTTTCGCCTCTGAAAAAGATACATGTCCCGGTGCATGAGCTTTCCATGATGATGACCATTGCGCTGAGGTTCATTCCTACGCTGGTCGAGGAGACCGACAAGATAATGTCAGCACAGAAGGCAAGGGGCGCTGAGATGGACACCGGCGGACTTATCAGGAAAGCAAAGTCGCTCATTCCGGTACTGATACCGCTGTTCGTTTCTGCGTTCAAGCGTGCCAACGAACTCGCAACGGCGATGGAGTGCCGCTGCTACCACGGCGGCGAGGGCCGTACAAGGCTGAAGGTCATGCATACGGCTCCGAGGGACTATGTGGCTATAGGTGTCATGCTGCTGCTTTTCGCAGGCGTGATAGTAATAAACTGCTTCCCGGTGCTGCCCTGACGAGGTGAGGATTTGCGTAACTTAAAGGTCTTTATAGCATACAACGGCGCAGAATATCACGGCTTTCAGCGGCAGGACAATGCAGTCACCGTGCAGGAGGTCGTTGAGAACTGCATAGGAAAGCTGCTCAAGATACCCGCTCCGGTGATATATGGCTGCTCCAGGACGGACACCGGCGTGCACGCAAGGCAGTTCTGCTTCAACGTGCATATCGACAGCCGTATCCCCTGCGAGGGCTTCATGAAAGGCATGAACACGCTGCTCCCGCCGGATATCGCCGTGCTTTCCTGCGGGGACGCCCCGGAGGACTTCCACGCAAGATACTGCACAAGAGGCAAGGAATATGTGTACCTTATCGCAAACACTCCCCAGCGGGACGTATTCCAGCAGAAGCTGGCGTACCACTACCCGTATGAGCTCGACCTTGACAAGATGAACCAGGCGGCCCGGCTGCTGGTGGGCGAGCATGATTTTGCGGCGTTCTGCCGTGCGGAGGGCAAGGCACGTATGAAGTCCACGGTGCGGGAGATATACAGCTTCAGTGCAGAGCGCAGCGGCACAAATGTGGAGCTGCGCATCAGCGGCAGCGGATTTCTTTACAACATGGTGAGGATATGCGCAGGGACGCTGATATACGTCAGCGAGGGCAGGCTCACGCTGGACGATGTGAAGCGTGCGCTCGATACCGGCGACAGGAATTTCGCAGGAAAGACCCTCCCGCCGGAGGGACTTTACCTGAACCGTGTGGATTATTGATAATCGGGGAATACAGCCGACCAGCAAAGGCAGGGGATTTAGATGGACAGAGAAAATTCTAAAATGGACAAGAGGAACGATATAAACAAGTTCAGAAAAAAGCGTGCCATGCGAAAGTTCTGGCTCAACCTCGGCATACTGACCCTGATCGTTCTTGTTATCATACTTGTGGCGATCAACTGGAGCAGGATAATAGCCCCGCTCAAGGACGCTGCGCTGGACGTCGGCAAGGGCGGCTTCCCGGTGGACCTCCCCGGCAGCACGGACTATGTGATGGACGGGCTCGGGGAGAATTTCTGCCTGCTGACGGATACCTACTTCTACACCTATAATTCGGACGGTGCGATGATCGCAAACGTCCAGCACGGAATGCAGAACCCGAAGCTGTGCACCAACTCCCGCAGGGCGCTGATCTACGACCGCAACGGAAAGAAGGTGCAGCTTTATTCCCGCACCGGCGAGGTATACAGCATAACTATAGAGGACACCATAGACTTTGCCGAGATAGCCAACGACGAGCGCTGCGCAGTCATCACGAAATCCACGAAATACTCCAACTGCCTTTACGTGTACAACGGAGAGGGCAAGCAGATATTCCGGTGGGCTTCCCCGGCGTTCCTTATCGACCGGGTGGAATTCTCGGACGATGACAACAGCATTTATGCGGCGGTATGCGGCGCTGATAACGGCGAGCTCCAGTATTTCGTTATGCGGTTTGACCTGGACAACGCAGAGGGCAGCATATGGCAGACCCATGTCGGCGAGCATATGGTGTTCTCACTGGAATACGGCTCTGACGGAGTGTTCGTTGTGAATTCCGGCAGCGCTGAGCTCCTTGACGCCGACAACGGCGAGATAACCGCACAGACCACGTTCCTTAACAGCGTTTCACAGATACCCGGCGGCGGGACGAAGTCCCTGTTGATGAAGGACAGCGGCGGCGCCAATGTCCTTACGGTCTATGGGGACGGACTGGAGGCTTCGGCGGCGCAGTCCCTGGGCAACGTCACCAGGGTATGCCAGTTTGACGGCAGCATTTACGTGCTGTCAGACAAGGAACTCACAAAGTATGACAGTCAGCTCAACGTCGTTATGAGCTACCCTCTTGACGACGCTTATTCGGATATAACGATAATCGGCAGCAACGCTTACCTGCTGTGCTATAACACGGTCCAGCGGCTGGCGCTCTGACTGACGGGAGGTTAAGATGGGATCTCAGTTTTCATTCATATATGACCTGATCGTTGCGGCGGTCCTTGTGGGGGCGGTTTTTTCCAGCGTCCGCAAGGGATTCGTCAGCAAGGTGGTAGGGCTGGCTTCGGGGCTTATCGGGTTTTTACTGGCTATCACGCTCAGCGGTCCGATAGGGAGCTGGGCTTACGGCTCGTTCATCGAAAAGCCGTTTTCAGAGGCGGTCAGCGCTACGCTTGACGAGAGCATGGGAAGCATTTCCCTCATGCAGCTTTCTGATATGGATTTCGACAAGGCGAGGGTCTCCGGCACTGCGGTCACGGATATCGTCCCGGAATATTCCGGCACGGATAAGGCAGTGTTCGACCTGGCTTCCGTGGACCTTTCAGAAACCGGCTTCGACCCGGCGGAGCTCACTCAGTTCGGCTTTGACGGCACCGAGGATATCTCTTCGCTCAACGGAAAGGCGGCGGAGTTCACCCGCAGCGACATAAACGGCAGCGGCCTTGGAAAGCTGGTCACGGCGCAGGTCATTTCGGTAAAGATGCTCGATACTAAGCTGTTCAGCGAGATATCCGGCTATGTGTCCATCATAGGCAACACTATCCCGGCGGTGTTCGGCACTTCTGCTGACGGCATCAGCGGCGGAGATGTCACGGCGCTGCGCTCACTGGTACTGACGATGATAAATACCTCGTCCTCGGTGAAGTCCGCTGTGATGGACCATATGATAAGACCCGCATTCACTGTCGCTGTACAGACGGCGGCGTTCGTGGTGATCTTCGTCGTGGTGTTCGCAGTGATCGAAATAGTCGCCAGTGCGCTCAAGGTGGTCAACAGGATACCCGTCGTGGGAACTGTCAACAAGGTGCTCGGCGGCGTGGCAGGTCTGCTTACGGGACTTCTCGCCGTGGCGGTCATCTGTATCGTGGTAAGGCTCATGATCAGCCTTACGGACGGCACCGTGATATTCCTCAACGAGGACGCTATCGGGCAGACGATACTTTTCAGGGCATTCTATAACATGGATATGCTCAATTTCCTGACATGACATCGTTGTCCTCCGGTTTTCGGAGCATTTCAGTATAAAGGTGGTTCAATATTATGATGATGTGTTCAAGATGTAAGAAGCGCCCGGCGGTGGTGTTCATATCCTCTATGCAGGGTGGAGAGCGCCACAACGAGGGCCTTTGCCTGAGATGTGCAAAGGACATGGGACTTCCGCAGGTGAATGATTACCTGAAGCAGATGGGTATCTCGGAGGAGGATTTCGAGAACGCCTATGACGCTATGTTCGATGAGAACGGGAACCCTGACCCCTCCATGCTGGGACAGCTGGGCTTTCAGGATATAACCAACGGCTTCGACCCGGATAAGTCCGACAGCGATGAAGCTGACGACGAGGACCCCGGCGACGAGCTCTTCCAGAAAGGCGGCGCAGGCACCATGCCGGATTTCTTCAAGAAGCTGTTCGGCAGCGCCGGTGATGAAAAGAGCGCTGAGAAGTCCGCAGACGGCGTAGCCTCTGAGAAGAAAGAAAAGAAGAAAGAAAAGACCGACAAGAAGCGCAGGAACCTTGAAACCTACTGCACAAATCTCACCCGCCGTGCCAAAGATGGCAAGATCGACCGCATAATCGGCCGTGACAAGGAGATAAGCAGAGTTATCCAGATACTGTCAAGACGTACAAAGAACAACCCCTGCCTGATAGGCGAACCAGGAGTCGGCAAGACCGCCATCGCCGAGGGCATCGCACTGAAGCTCGCCAGCGGGGACGTTCCGTTCAGGCTCCAGGGCAAGGAGCTCTACCTGCTGGACCTTACGGCGCTGGTAGCCGGAACGCAGTTCAGGGGGCAGTTCGAGAGCCGTGTGAAGTCCCTGATTGATGAGATAAAGGCAGCGGGGAACGTTATGCTGTTCATTGACGAGGTGCACAATCTGGTCGGCACCGGCGGCGACTCTGAGGGGACTATGAACGCTGCGAACATGTTCAAGCCGGCTCTTTCCCGTGGGGAGCTCCAGGTGATAGGCGCCACAACATTCGACGAGTACCGCAAGTATATCGAAAAGGACAGCGCACTGGAGCGCCGCTTCCAGCCGGTAACGGTCAACGAACCCACGGTAGAGGAT
>CAKSGA010000083.1 GCA_934454435.1 uncultured Oscillospiraceae bacterium
ATTCTTTGGTGAGCGGGACCTGCTCCTTGTGCTCAGCCCATATCTGGATACCCTCGAATAATGTTCCGCTGAGGTTGTGGTGGGGAACTCCGGCGGTCATTGCGTAGTCAAGGTGAACGTGGGAGTCGCAGTAGGGGGGGATGACCAGCTTTCCTGCTGCGTCAATGGTTTCCGGGTCTGCGCCGCCCTCTCCGGCGGGGACTATCTTCCCGAACTTTCCGTTGGTCACAGTGATGTCGTAAAGTCCGTCTTTCTTCCTTAGTTTTGCATTTTTTACCAGCATTTCAGTTACCTCCTGAATTTTGAATAAAAAAGGCGCAGTCCTGGTGGAGATCAAGTTCTCCATCAGGACTGCGCTGTCCTTTTGCTTGTTTGTATTTTAGCACAATATTTGCAAAAATTCGATGTACAGTTTGCACAGTATTGCATTTTATTTTTGTTCTTCTTGCATATTGAGGCACTTGTAGCAGTAAATAGCGTTCTCTGCGGCAAAGCGTTTTTCCGGGTCTGAGCAGTCGTGACCCAGGATATCGAAGATCAGCCTGAGGCGGTTGTTCATGGTGTTCCGGTGGATATACAGCTTGTCAGCTGTGTGGCTTGCATTGCAGTTTTCCTCGAAAAACCGCTCCAGCGTTATAAGCAGCTCGGTGTTGTGCTTCTGGTCGTAGCTTATTATTCCTCCCAGTTCCTGTTCGTAGCAGCTTCTTATAAAATCTGGATCGTCAGTCCGGAAAAGCATCTTGATAATTGCAGGAAGTTCTGCGTAGTTCCTGCATCTTCGGTCGATGGGATATGCGTCCAGTGCTCTGACGGTGTTCACTGCGTCACGGTAGCTGGATTTTATGGTGGTCTTTGAGCTTATCTGGCTGCCGAGGGCAAAGTACATGTTTTTCAGTCCGTACTTTTCCGAAGCCAGTGATACAAACTTTTCGCCGGCTTTCATGAGGGAATTTACGCTGTTCGGGTCGTCGGTGCCGGTAAGGGCGACTATGCGATTTTTCTGGATATAGGCTATCGGCGTGTTGAGCATGTTGCACACGTCAGTCAGGAGGTGCTGGGTTTCCTTCATTTCGGAAAGCGCCAGGTCAGGTGTACGCATAACAGCAACGAAAGAGCGCTGACGCATCTTGTATCCGGCACGCTCGATGGCATTGAAATGGCTGCGCTCGTCCTCATCGTAGCCGTAGATTATATCCCGCAGGGCTTCTCCGCCACGGCGTATATAGTGCCGCTCTGAGAACAGCATGTACGCCACCGCCCTAGTGACTGCGCCTATCGGAATGCTGGCAGGCATAGTGATGATCGGCACGTCAAGTCGGTCAGCCTCGTCCAGCATTTCGTTAGGCAGCTCCATGAAATAGTGACCTATCAGCACCAGTATTGCGGAGATCTGGTGTTCGGCGCATATATCCACCATTCTGACAAGGTTTGCGGTGTCACGCTTGACGCCGGAGCCATAGAGTATCATCAGCTCACGCCCCTGCACCCATGGGGTTATTTCATCGTCCTGGCAGATGTAAAACCAGCTTACGGTCTTGGAAAGACCTCCATCTCCCGCAAGTACCTTCCAGTCCCTGGCAATGTCGAGGTCAAGTATGTCTTTAACGGTTACGTAATACAGAAAAACCACTCCCGGCTGAAAATAGTATAATATAAGTATACCACACCCCGGGACTGAATGCAATGCTTTTTAGTAAAATACTGAACTGACTGTGCAGCGTCCCAACAGATATTGGACATAACAATACCAAAAAACGTGGGGGCGACTGATAGACTCTGCTTGAAATGATGGATCAGCAGGTCCCATAATGCTTGAATGATAAGCTGCGCAGCTCCTGAGCCAGGAACTTGCGGAGGTGCTTTTTCACATGTAATATGATCTTTATTTTGTGAGTGCCATCTGAAAAGTGTTGATTTTCTGAAAATTGTTTCAAATCTGATGCACATTAATTTGACTTTTATGATATAATAGAAGCAGAAAAAATACAGGAAGAGGTGACCAAAAATGGAATTTACGGCGCATATTTCAAAGGACGGACGTATCCAGACCGTGTATGAACATTGTCAGCAAACCGCAGATTTGTGCGAAAAATTCGCAGCAGAGGCGGGCTTGAAGAACACCGGGAAGCTCGCTGGAATTCTTCACGACTGGGGAAAGCTGTGTGCGGATTTTGACGGTTACATAAAGGGTGAACGCCGCTTCCGCAGGGGGCAGATCGACCATTCATACGCCGGCGCACGCTACATATGGGAGCTTGCACGGGATGCAAACTCTGCGACAAAGGAAGTAGCACGCCTGATAGCGCATGTCATAATATCCCACCATGGTCTGCATGACTGGATAGACATTTCTCAGGCGGATTACTTCAGCAAACGTGTGGCGGTGGACGACAGGTACGGCGAGATAAAGTCAAATGCGGAAAAGCAGTTCGATACGGAAATGCTCCGGAAATTGCTTGATAGTTCGGCGGAGGAAATAAAAAACGCCTATGTACGTATAAGTCAGTTCGCAGCGGGTGAAACGCCGGAGGAAGAGAAGCGGATACGTGCTTTCTACACGGGAATGCTGGAGCGGTTCCTGCAATCCTGCCTGATAGACGCTGACCGCACGAATACCGGAGATTTCATGGATGGCGCCCATCGCATGGAACCCGACCTCCCGGCGGTATGGGAGAGCATGCATAAAAAAATGGAGCAGAAGCTAGCAGGCTTTGCGGGCAGAAGCGACCGCATTTCAGCGCTCCGCCGTGATATTTCCGACCGCTGTGCTGCTTTCGCTGACCATCATGTGGGGGCGGTCAGGCTGATCGTCCCCACCGGCGGCGGAAAAACGCTGTCGTCACTGAGGTTTGCTATAGAGTACTGCCGGAAATTCGGCATGAAAAAGATGATCTACACTGCGCCCTATATGTCGATCCTGGAGCAGAACAGCGGAGAATTCCGCCAGATAGCGGGTGAGGAAAACTTCCTGGAGCACCACTCCGACATTTTTGCAAACATAGACGATGAGGAAGAGTTGGCGGAACAGGAGCTTGCCTGTGAACGCTGGACGAGCCCGGTGATCGCAACGACTATGGTCCAGTTTCTTAATGCGCTTTTTTCCGGCAGGAGCGGGGCGGTAAGGCGCTTCCACAGGCTTTCCGGTGCAGTTGTCGTGGTGGACGAGATACAGTCGCTTCCGCTGAAATGCGTTCATCTGTTTGACCTGGCGGTGAATTTCCTCACGAAGTTCATGGGCGGGGCAGTGGTGCTGTGCTCTGCAACTCAGCCGCAGCTTGACCGCACAAGGTTCCCGGTGATGCTGGACGAGCGCAGCTCCATGACCGGAGATTTCACCGCTGATTTTGAAGCGTTCCGCCGTACCAGGGCGGTCCCCCTGCTGAAAAACGGCGGGTATGACTACGATGAGGCGGCGGCTCTGTGCATGGAGAAATTCCGCCAGAACGGTGATCTGCTTGTTATCGTGAACACGAAGCGCTCGGCGGCGGAGATGTTCCGGCGGCTTTCTGAGCTGAATTCCGCAGAACAATTCCCTGCGGAGATGTCACACATCAGCACCAGGCTGTGTCCCGCTCATCGAAAGAGTGAGATAGAGCGCCTGCGCAGGCTCCTTGAACAGAAAAATCCGGTCATATGCGTCACGACCCAGCTTATTGAAGCGGGCGTGGACATCAGCTTCAGCTGTGTCGTGAGGGCTCTTGCGGGACTTGACAACGCCGCCCAGGCGGCAGGGCGCTGCAACCGCAACGGCGAAGCCGCCTGCCGTGACGTGTATATCCTGGAGCTTGGCGAAGAGCGTCTGAACGGACTCCCTGAAATAAAAAAGGCATGTATCAGTTCCAGAACGGTCTGTACGCAGTGCGGGTTTGATGACCTGCTTTCCCCGGAAGCCGCCGCTGAGTATTTCAGAAGATACTTCAGCGAAATGGAGGACGTCCTTTCATATAAGTGCAATGACGCATATGTCAGTTCCGACCTGCTGGACATGCTTTCACTCAATAAAAACCGGGGTAATCATAATCCCACGCTGTACACGGGTCAGGCGTTCAGGACCGCCGGGGAGATATTCGAAGTGATAGACAATGACACCCGGGCGGTGATAGTCCCATACAACGACGAAGCCCGGGAGATCATAACGGCGCTGAACGGTGAGATATATTCTCCGGCGGAGTGCGTAAGGCTCCAGAGAAAAGCGCAGCAGTACGTTGTCGGCGTGTACCCGAACGAGCTCCGGGAGCTTTCGGACGGCGGAGCGGTGTATGAACTGAGTTCCGGAGCGCTGGCACTCAATGACGGCTGGTATGATCAGTCTATGGGAGTGGTCAGTGAGGGAAGCTCAGAGACTTACATTTTCTGACTATATTTGTTGACACTTGTAATAAACTGTGGTATAATATACCTGACAATAAATTTTGACAAGGAGTGATATTATTGAGCAGACCAGAGCATGACAATTATGTGGAGTTTGAGGTGAGCGGCGACCTGGCGCTGTTTTCGGACGTCCTGACAAGACCCGGCGGCGAAAAGTCGAGTTACCCGATACCCACATATGAGGGGCTGAAAGGGATACTGCACAGCATTTACTGGAAGCCGACGATCATCTGGGTTATCGATGATGTTCGGGTCATGAACCGCATAGTTACCGAGCGCAAGGGAATTCGTCCAATCAAATATGGTGGTGGTAACGACCTTGCCTACTACACTTACCTAAAAGATGTAAGGTACCAGGTGCGTGCACATTTTGAGTGGAACGACAATCGTCCTGAGCTCGAAAAGGACCGCATCGAGAACAAGCATCATAACATCGCCAGGCGCATGATAGAGCGAGGCGGCAGGCGTGATATCTTCCTTGGCACCCGGGAGTGCATGGGGTATGTAAAGCCCTGTATTTTCGGCGAGGGCGAGGGCTGTTACGACAACGCAGGCGAGGTGCTGTACGGTTTTACTTACCACGGCATAACCTACGCTGACGAGGCCGAGCTTCCGGAGGACAAGGGGCAGCTCACGGTGCGCTTCTGGCAGCCGGTGATGGTGAATGGAGTTATCCACTTTGCACGTCCGGACGAGATACCCGAGGAGCACAAGCGGCATATCAGGAAGATGGGTATAAAGCCGTTCGGCGAGGAGCTCGGCAATTTCTCCGGGCTCGGCGAGTTTGATTTTGCGGACGGAGGTGACGAGGTTGAGCTGGGTTGAGGAACTTGGTAAGGTCTATGAGCTGTGCACGACCACCCCGGTGGACGGCGACCCGCTGCTCCCGGTGGCGCATTCCACAGCTAATGCGCAGATAGAGGTCAACATAAATTCTGATGGCACTATACCTCCGACCGGATTTGCAGAGCGTGTGGATAAAAAGGATCAGGTGACCTTGATTCCGGTCACGGAGGCTTCCGCATCAAGGACTTCCAAGCCGGTGCCGCACCCTTTTGCGGACAAGCTGATGTACATAGCCGGGGATTACAGTAAGTACGCTCCATGTGTTGCCCTGGAGAAGAACAAGAAGAAAAATTACCCGAAGTACCATGAAGAGTACCTTGAACAGCTTAAGGGCTGGTGCGACTCGCCGTATTCAAACAAGGCTGTCCGGGCAGTATACGAGTATCTTTCAAAGGGCACGCTTATTGAGAACCTCGTTGCGGCGAAAGTCCTTGAAACCGACCCGGACACGGGGAAGCTGACAGAAAGTAATATCAACAACATTGCGCAGGAGGACTGTTTCGTGCGGTTCCGGGTGGACGGCGAGCCGACCTGGAAAGACAAGACCATGCACGACGGCTTCATCAGATTTAACAGCATGAATTCAGGAGAGCCGCAGCTGTGCTATGCGACAGGACACCACGAAGTCCCGACCTACAGCCACCCGAAAAAAATACGCAATGCCGGCGATGGAGCAAAGCTGTTCTCGACAAATGACGAAAGCGGTTTTTCCTACCGTGGCAGATTTTCCAACAAGGAGGAAGCAGTATCTATCGGATACAATTTCTCGCAGGAAATGCACAATGCGCTGAAATGGCTCATCGAGCACCATGGAAAGTCCTATGGAGATCTGTGCCTGATAACCTGGGAGAGTGCGCTGAAATTCGTGCCGCAGCCGGACGTTGACTCGGAAAGCCTGTTCGGTGATGAAGAGCCTGAGTCTTACGAACCCGGGGCGGGCAGCAAAAACCAGACGGTCTTTTCGCTGACCGGCAGAGAAAATATTTACGATACCGGTTCAAAAACCATGCTGATGATGCTGGACAGTGCAGGTCCGGGACGTATTTCAATGTCGATGTACACCGAGCTTGCAACATCTGAGTATCTGAAAAACCTCGAAAAGTGGCATGATACCACGGCATGGCTGAGGAAAGGAAAGTTCTGTTCCTTTTCAATGAAAGAGATCGCAGATTTTGCATTCGGAACTGAGAAGAAGTTCGTGGACTGCACTCCTGAGGTACTTAAAGAAACGGTACAGCGCCTGGTTCCCTGCGCTGCCGAGGGGCGACATATCCCGGCGGATATCGTAAATTCACTTTTCCACAAAGCCTGCAGACCATCGTCCTATGAGAACGAGAGCAACTGGAAAAACGTACTCAACTGCGCCTGCGGAATGCTGCGCAGACAAATAATTGAACACAAAGGAGAATGCACAATGGCACTTGATACCGAATGCCGCAGCCGCAGCTATCTTTACGGCAGACTGCTGGCAGTAGCCGACCGTGCGGAGGGTTCCACCTACGACAACGACAGTAAGAGGACTACCAATGCAAGGCGCTTTTTCGAGGCTTTTTCAAACCATCCCTACACAACATGGGCTGTTATCGTGAAGAACTTGCGTCCTTATCTTGACCGTATGAACGAGGGAAGCCGTGTTTATTACGAGCGGCTCATAAACGGGATAACAGACATGTTCGACCGGGAGAGCTTTGCTGACAATTCACCCCTGGCGCCGGAATTCCTGCATGCGTACAGCAGCCAGATGAATGCTTTATACAACGGAAACCAAAACACCGACAGCAACAAGGAGGAAAACTGATTATGAGCACATTACAGAACAAGATCGACTTTGCGGTGATCATTTCCGCAACCGACGCAAACCCCAACGGCGACCCGCTGAACGGCAACCGTCCCCGTGAGAACTCCGAGGGTCTTGGCGAGATATCGGACGTGTGCATAAAGCGAAAAATCCGCAACAGATTACAGGACATGGGCGAGCGCATTTTCGTACAGAGCGACGACCGCTGCGACGACGGCTGCGACAGCCTGCGTGCAAGAGCAGAGAGCTGTGAGGAGCTCAAAAAGGTTTCCACCGGCAAGAACACAAACCGTGACGAATTCGCACGCATTGCCTGCGAGCAGTGGATAGACGTTCGTTCTTTCGGTCAGGTATTTGCGTTCAAGGGCGACAGCGTTTCGGTCGGCGTAAGGGGTCCGGTGTCTGTCAGCATTGCGAAGAGCATTTCTCCGGTGGATATAATCAGCATGCAGATCACCAAGAGCGTCAACAGTGAAAAGGATAAGGCTGGCAAGGCTTCCGACACCATGGGAACCAAGAACCGTGTAGAATTCGGTCTGTATGTGTTCAGGGGCAGCATAAACTGCCAGCTCGCTGAAAAGACCGGCTTCTCCGAAGAGGACGCCGAGAAGATAAAGCAGGCTCTTGCAACGCTTTTTGAGAACGACTGCTCCTCCGCACGACCTGACGGAAGCATGCAGGTATGCCGTGGCTACTGGTGGAAGCACGACTGCAAGACCCCGGCGATATCCTCTGCAAAGGTACATAATTCCCTGAAGATAACTGAAAAGGCAGGGCTCGGTCGCAGACCTCGCAGCTTTGAGGACTATGATATCGTACTGGAGAAGATAGACGGACTTGCTGACCCTGAGATATTCGGGGACATGTAATGGAGTACAGCGAGGACGAATACCTCATAATATCCGGACTGCAGCACTTCGCTTTCTGCCGCCGTCAGTGGGCGCTTATACATATTGAATAGCAGTGGGCGGAGAATTTCCGCACGACTGATGGAATGATCATGCACCGAAACGTCCACGACAGGGAGTTCAACGAGAGCAGGGGAGATGTGTTGGTGACCCGGGGAATGGCGGTGTCTTCTGCTGAGCTTGGTATATCCGGCGAGTGCGATGTGGTGGAATTCCACAAAAGCAGCGCCGGAGTTTCCATTCACGGCAGGGAGGGCAAATACACCGTTGTTCCGGTAGAATACAAGCGTTGCGAACCTAAGGAGAACGAATGTGACGTCCTGCAGCTTGCTGCGCAGGCGTTCTGCCTGGAGGAAATGCTGTGCTGCCGGATCCCGTTTGGCTATCTGTATTATGGCGAGGTCAGACGCCGGACTAAGGTGGAGTTCACGCCGGAGCTTTACGACAGGCTCCGGAAGATGACCGCCGAAATGCATGATTACTACCGCAGGAGATATACTCCGGTGGTGAAGCGCAGCCGTTCCTGCAATGCCTGTTCGCTGAAGGACATATGTCTGCCGGAGATCTCCGGCAGGTCGGCGTCCGGCTATATCCGTGAGCGCCTGGGAGGTGACGAGCCGTGAAGAAAATGTTGAATACCGTGTATCTCCTCACACCGGACACGTATCTTTCGCTTGACGGTGAAAATCTGGTCATTCGTATGCAGGACGAAACCGAACGCCGACTGCCGCTCCACAATCTGGAGGGAGTGGTCGCTTTCGGTTCAAGGGGAGCCTCGCCGGCGCTTCTTGGCAAATGTGCGGAGTATGGCATTTCGGTTTCTTTTCTTAGCCGCAGCGGGAAGTTCCTGTTCCGTTCGGTGGGAGGGGTCAGCGGGAATGTGTTTCTGCGCCGGGAACAGTACCGTCAGGCAGATGACATGGAGTGCAGTCTGAAGCTGGCGAGGAACTTTATAGTCGGAAAGCTGTTCAATAGCCGTTATGTGCTTGAACGTGCGCTGAGGGATCATGCGCTGCGTCTGGACCAGGAAAAGCTCAGCAGCAAGTCAGAATACCTTGCGGAGTCGGTACGAAGTGCTCTTAGTGCTTCTGATACTGACTCCCTGAGGGGTATCGAGGGTGAAGCAGCTCAGGTATATTTCTCAGTTTTCAACGATCTTATATTGCAGCAGAACGAGGAATTTGAGTTCACCGGACGCAGCCGCAGGCCTCCGCTTGACCGGGTGAATGCACTGCTTTCGTTTGCGTATGCGCTGTCCACGTCAATGTGCACCTCTGCGCTTGAGTGCGTGGGACTGGACCCATACGTTGGTTTCATGCATACAGACCGCCCGGGGCGGTGTTCGCTTTCCCTCGATCTGGTGGAGGAATTCCGGGCAGTTATGTGTGACAGGTTCGTGCTCATGCTTATAAACAAGCGCATAATTTCACCGGAGCATTTTGAGAACAGGGAGGACGGTGCAGTTCTGCTGAATGAAGATGGAAGAAAGCTGTTTTTCACGCAATGGCAGACCCGGAAAAAGGAACAGGTCACTCACCCGTTTCTCAGGGAGAAGGTAGAATGGGGATTATTGCCGTACACCCAGGCGCTTGTGCTTGCACGCTACCTTCGTGGGGATATTGACGAGTATCCACCGTTGATGTGGAAATAGTATGCTTCTGCTGATAACATATGATGTGAGCACGGAAACTTCCGGCGGGAAGAAGCGGCTCCGGCAGGTCGCAAAGCAGTGCATGAATTATGGGATACGTGTGCAGAATTCGGTGTTTGAGTGCATTGTTGACCCTGCACAGGCACGGGAGCTCAAATTCAAGTTCCAGAAAATAGTTGACCCGAACACGGATAGTCTGAGGTTCTATGACCTTGGAAGCAATTATCATAATCATATAGAGCATTACGGCGCAAAAGTTACAATAAATGTCGATGAAGCTCTGATATTCTGAAAGTTGTGCGAATGTCAAGCTCACATGTTTTTCCAAGGACTTTCGCACCGTGTTTTGGCTGCGTAAGTCCCTGAAAAAAGGAATTTGACAAGCAAATCAATGCCGCAATTTAGTCATTTTTGCTGACTGCAGAAAGTTGATGCGCTTTATTTTGTATTGATTTGCAGTCGCTCCCCGCAGGGGAGCGTGGATTGAAATACATCTCCGTAAGTGCCACAGCCAGGGGTTTTCCGGTCGCTCCCCGCAGGGGAGCGTGGATTGAAATGCCGGATATGCCAAGAGCGATGCTACTGGGAATGACGTCGCTCCCCGCAGGGGAGCGTGGATTGAAATATACTCATACTCGCACCGGGTCCAGGCTGCCCGATGTCGCTCCCCGCAGGGGAGCGTGGATTGAAATGTTTCGGCGGAAGCCGCCGTGCTGGAAGCATTCCGTCGCTCCCCGCAGGGGAGCGTGGATTGAAATGCCAAATAAGATGGGTCTAGCTGCATTAGCAATTGGTCGCTCCCCGCAGGGGAGCGTGGATTGAAATGCCCTTGGAGCGTGGGGAGTTAAGTATATTCCAATGTCGCTCCCCGCAGGGGAGCGTGGATTGAAATCATGGTGTAATCATACTGAGCTGCCGACCGGGGGTCGCTCCCCGCAGGGGAGCGTGGATTGAAATAAAATGTGCTCCCGAAATTGCAATGATAT
>CAKSGA010000084.1 GCA_934454435.1 uncultured Oscillospiraceae bacterium
GCGGCAATGCCGCCAAGACGTGCATGCAGCAGGGATGCTCGGCGGAAAAGCCCCAACGGGGATTTTTCGACGGTCTCAACAGACTGCCGAAGCAGTCTGTTCAGAAATATCATCTTGTAAGGATATTCACGCTGAGTATCACTGAAAGCGCCACATTGAATGCATTTGCGATACCGATATATGTCACTCTGGTCTTTTTGTTCTTGAACCCATTGGATACCAGACCCAGCCACACGCAGGACACTGCTACGGCGCCGATCAGGACTATCACCCCGGCGAGGTCGTCAACGCTGATCTTCATCATGTGCCCAACAACTGCGTAGGTGACGAAGTAGGAAAGCGGCACCAGCACCAGCGGGAGCGTTGCCCATAGCCACTGTGTGTGGTGTCTGCGCCAGAATATCATGGACAGAATGAGAAAGATACCTGCAATAACTGCACATTCAACTGACATGTTGTAGCTCCTTTCCCGTGGTCACTCTGCGGATGGTGCCTGGACTGTGATCTCTGCTGAACCGTCAGCCTCGGCACTGCCGGAGCCTGTTCCGGCTGCGGCGGACTCTGAAACGCCGGCACCGTCCGGCGTGGGGAGATCCCACCCGAGATTCTTTGCGGACATGGCGAGCGTAAATATCAGCCCGCAGATCGCAAGCAGCAGCACGATCATGATGATATTGAGCACGACTATATATTTCGGCAGCTTCTGACGTTCAGACATAACCACACCTCCGGCGAAAACTAAATATTAACCCTATTATACACCAGTATCCGGAAAAAATCAAGTGCAATTATTCAAATTCCCGGCCGCCGCTGTAAATGTGCGTGCGGACTATTTTCAGCCGCTTGACCTGCCCGCCGTATTCCGCCGAGTACGCCTCGAATATCAGCGAGGGGTTTATGTTGAAGCTGTTTCCCGCCGGGAGCGTCACCTCCAGCACGTCACCGTGGAGCTCCACATTGGTCATGAGGGGTTTCAGGTCTACTATCGTGCTGCCTTTTTTAGTGCGCTTCTCAACGTTTATCTGTTCCTTTTCGCAGAGGGCACGCAGCTTCTCCGGGTCCGCTGAGGACTCTATGTGATAGCGTGCGGCGGTGATGTCTGTGTTCTTGTCCTTGGGTACGGTTATTTCAGTCACCTGAATATCCGGAGGCAGCGCTGCGTTGAGCTTCGCCCGTACTTCATCATAGGGAACGTCCTGGGTCAGGCGGAAATCCATTGCTTCGTGCACGCCCTCCTGCCCCAGCGAAAGCGGCAGCATGAACGTCACATATGTTCTCGGGTTGAAGCCCTCCGTCTGCCAGATGGGAAGCTTCGTGCGCTTCATCGCACGGATTATCACGCCGCTGAGATCCAGGTGCGAGATGTACTTCGCCCTGCCGGTCTTGGAGAAAAACGCTCTTGTATTAACGGATGGCACGGCAGATCTCACCTCCCACACATTTTGCAACGCCGCAGTTGGAGCACTTTTCCCGACAGTTCGGGGTGGTCACTCCCTGGTGCGCACGCTTGTTTTCTTCAATAAGGAACTCCCGGCTGACCAGCATGTCTATGTGGCTCCAGGGTGCGACCTCTTCATAGGGACGCCGGCGGTTCGCATAGAACGCCGGGTCAAGCCCCGCTTCATTTATTGCTTCTATCCACTTGTCGAACTTGAAATATTCGTCCCAGCCGTCCAGCTTGCAGCCTTTCTGCCATGCGAGATATATCGCCCTGCTGAGCCGTCTGTCGCCCCGGGCGAGCACCGCTTCTATCAGCGAGAGGTCGTACTTCGACCAGCTTATGACTATCTTGCGGTCGTTGTTGATGGATTTCAGGTGCGCCTGACGTTCCTTTACGCCGGCTTCATCAAGCTGCGGCTCGAACTCGAACGGCGTGAATGGTTTCGGAATGAACGTTGACAGCGATACCGCCACACCGGGACGTCCCTTTGCGTGGTTCGGGGTGGCGTAGAATTCCTCTATGACCGCCTTGGCGAGCTCATACACGCCCTCTACGTCCTCCATCGTTTCCGTGGGAAGTCCCATCATGAAGTACAGCTTGATGTTGGTGTAGCCGCCCTCGAACGCTATGCGCACGCTGTCCATTACGTTCTTTTCGGTGACGTTCTTGTTGATGACGTCACGGATCCTCTGCGTGCCGCCCTCCGGGGCAAAGGTCAGCCCGGACTTGCGCACATCGGTTATCTTTTTGAGCACCTCATCGCTGAAACGGTCGATACGCAGCGATGGAAGCGACAGGTTTATCTTCTCGGCGGAGGTGTAGTCAGTGAGCTCCGACAGAAGCCCCACGATGTCCTTGTAGTCGCCGGTGGAAAGCGACGACAGTGACACTTCGTCATAGCCGGTGTTCTCGCAGAGCGCCCGGGTCTGTGAGAGTATCGTATCCTTGCTCTTCTCACGATACGGGCGGTAGATGAACCCCGCCTGGCAGAAACGGCAGCCACGAATGCACCCTCTCAGCACCTCCACGACTGCACGGTCGTGGACTATCTGCGTGAACGGCACGACAAAATTATCCGGTGCATATACCTTGTCGAAGTCCTTTATGATGCGCTTTCTGATAGTCGCCGGGGCGCCGTCCCTCGTGGTGATGGACCTGACGGTGCCGTCCTCGTTGTAGTCCACATCATACAGTGACGGCACGTAAATTCCCTCTATCTGCGAAGCCCTGCGCAGGAACTCCTGACGGGACGTGCCCTCTTTCTTGCACTGTTCCATAAGGCGCATGAGCTCGAGGTTCATCTCCTCGCCCTCGCCTATCGCAAACAGGTCAAAGAAATCCACCAGCGGCTCAGGGTTGCACACGCAGGGACCTCCCGCCATAACTATCGGCGCAAGCCCGGTTCGGTCCTTTGCCAGAACGGGGACACCGGCGAGGTCCAGCATTTCAAGAACGTTGGTGTAGCTCATCTCGTACTGGAGCGTAAAGCCGATGAAATCAAAATCCTTTATCGGGTCGAGGCTCTCCAGGGCGTACAGCGGGATATTCCTTGCACGCATCTGTTCCTCCATATCGGGGAGGGGCATGAAAACACGCTCGCACCAGTAGTTCGGCACGGCGTTTTTCAGTCCGTAGAGTATCTTCATGCCAAGGTGGGACATGCCTATCTCATAGGTGTCCGGAAAGCAGAATGCGAAGCGGATATCCACCTTTGATTTGTCCTTTATGACTGCCCCGTGCTCACCGCCGATGTACCTTGACGGCTTCTGGACTTCAAGCAGGAACTCGTCGAGCTTCTCCATCATTTCCTTGTTCGTGTATAAGTTTTCTGACATTACATTCTCCTGATTTAATATGCCTTTGCCTGGGTGAAGTCCACGGTCTTGTTGAACGGATTGTAGCTGATGTCGGCATAGTCCTTGTTTATATAGAAATATTCATTTTTGTAGTAGAGCGGAATGAATATCGCATCATCAATGATGATCTGCTCCGCCTGCTTGTAAAGGTCGGCGCTTTCGCTGAGGTCAGCGGCACGCTCCGCCTGGCTCACTATCCGTGTGACTTCCGAATTGGCATAGCCGGAATAGTTGCTGCTGCCGTCCCTGGTGAAGCTCTGGAGATACGCCGAGGGACTGTTGGTGTTTCCCGAGAGGTCCTGCACCGCTATCTCAAAATCCCCCGAGGAAAGGCGGCTGCTGAAGTCCGCTTCGCTGAGAGTCTCCACCACGCAGTAGAAGCCGAATTCCCGCTGCCACTCCTGCATTATGACGGATATCATGGCGGTGGCTGCGCTGTCGTCCTTCATGATTATGCGGGCTCCGGAGAACAGTGTGCGGTCAAGCTCCGGGATTATCTGGGAGTAGTATTTCTGCGCCTTGTCCGTGCTGTATTCCGGGGTCAGACTTTCTCCGGCGAACTCACGGTAGCTCTTGTCCAGCAGGGTGACTTCCCCGGGGACTATAGCGTAGGCGGTGGCGTGGTCGGTGACGGTCTGGGAGAGCTTCTCACGGTCTATCAGCGAAGCGAGAGCCTTTCTGAACCCGGGCTTCGTGAACAGGTCGTAGTCCCTGTTGAACAGCAGCCCCACGGTTATGGCATCGTACTCCTGTATCGTGTACCTGTCGCCCTTGATGAGTTCCCGCTGATCCTCGGTGACTGCAATGCAGCTTATCACGTTGGAGGTGAAGTCGTCCACAAAATCCTCGTCGCCCTCGATGAAGAAGTTCAGGCCGGAGGGGTAGACTTTCCAGGTTTCGTTGTTCTTTTCGTGGCGGCGGAGTATAAGGAAGTTGTTGTCGGTCTTTGAATACGGGTCGTAATCCCAGGTGCGCAGATAGAATGCGCCGTTGGAGGGCGTGGTATCCTTGGAGAGCCCGTATCTTCCCTGGGAGGCGAGGAAGTATTCCTCATTGCAGGGCATTGCGGGGGCTTCCGTGAGGAGCGTGGGGAAGTGCGGGTCGGGGTAGTCCAGCGTGATGGTGAGCTCAAAGTCGCTGGTAGCCTTCACACCGAGCCTGGACATGTCCGACACGGCTCCGGAGCTTATTGCCCGGGAGTTCTTTATGCAGTAGTATTCCGAAGCCCGGGGAGCCCTGGTCGCCGGGTCGAACAGCCGCTGGAAGCCGTACACGAAATCCTCCGACGTGCACTGTGCCTCGAACTTGTTGGCATCGGTCCAGTAACAGTTCGGGCTGAGCTTGAATATGTAGGTCAGTCCGTCGTCGCTGACGGTGTAGTCCTCGGCAACGCCGGAGGTCAGGCTGCCGTCCGGGGATACTTTCAGCAGCCCGGTGTACAGGCTGGAGATAAGGAGCCCGGAAGCGGCGTCATCTGCGGTCTGGGGGTCCAGGCTTTCGGGATTGTATGCGATATCGTACTTGATGACCCCGTCGCTGCCGTCCTTTTCAAAGCAGCCGGTCATGGATATGATAAAACAGCAGAGCGCTGCTGCAATGATCTTTCTGAATTGAGTTTTCAAGGCGGTTCCTTTCTGCATGAACATATATATTACAATTATATCATCAACAGCGGCTCAATTCAAGCCCATTCCAGGATTTTTATTATTACAGTTTTGTAATAATCAGGAGCGTCACAGACTGTCAAACTCCACTGCGGCGCCGGTCCTCAGGCTTTCCGGCACGTTTATCAGCCGCTGGTTGGCGCTCCCACGGAACTGAAGCGACAGCGACCTTTTGGAGATATCGAACCTCCCGTCCACAAGTACGTCAAGTATTCCCAGCAGCTTCCCCACGAATTCCTCATGCTGGGCCTTTTTCCGGAGCTCCTCGAATGTCCAGCCGCTGTAGCACATCAGGTGTTTCCCGGCGGACTTGAAGCGGCTGCCGAGCTCGTACAGGGCTTCCGCCTGGCAGAACGGCTCCCCGCCGGAGAATGTTACGCCGCTGCACAGGGGATTTTCCATGCACTGTTCGTAGAGGGTGTCGGTGTTCGTAAGCCTGCCGCCTGAGAAGTCGTGGGTCTCAGGGTTGTGACAGCCGTCGCAGTGGTGCGGGCAGCCCTGCACGAATACAACGAACCGCAGTCCGGGTCCGTCAACTATGGAGTCCTCTACTGTGCCTGCTATTCTTATTTCCATGGTGGTTCCTTTCAATTTCTTTCTTAATACAAAAATGACGGGCGGATACAGGATCCGCCCCTACATTTCGGTTGTGGTTCGATTTATTCCTCGGAAGTCCCGTGCTTTACACGATCGGCTTCTTCTGCACGCTTGGCGTTGTTGAAGCGGTCGAGGGTACCTACGAGATATCCTGTGATACGGCGGATACGCTCGAATGCTATCTCCTCTTCCTTGCGGTGGCAGCAGGGGCATTCATCGTCGATAATGCCGGTGTAGCCGCAGCTCGGGTCACGGTCGATGGGGTGGTTGATGGCTCCGTAGCCGATGCCCTGTTCCTTCATGCAGCGGACTATCTGCTCGAATGCGTCAAGGTTCTTCAGCGGGTCGCCGTCAAGCTCAATGTAGCTGATGTGACCGCCGTTGGTGAGCGCATGATAGGGCGCCTCCAGCTTTATCTTGCGGAATGCGCTGATGTTGTAGTATACCGGGATATGGAAAGAGTTCGTGTAGTAGTCACGGTCGGTCACGCCGGGGATCTCGCCGTATATCTTTTTGTCCATGCGTACGAACCTGCCGGAAAGTCCCTCTGCCGGGGTAGCCAGCAGGCTGAAATTCAGGTGAGTCTTTTCACTTTCATCGTCCATGCGCTTTCTCATGCGGGTGATGATGTCAAGACCCAGCTTCTGAGCCTCGGGGCTTTCGCCGTGGTGCACGCCGATGAGCGCTTTCAGGCACTCTGCAAGTCCGATGAAGCCCATGGAGAGGGTGCCGTGCTTGAGTATCTCAGCGATACTGTCGTTTTCGGAGAGCTTCTCGGAGTCTATCCATACGCCCTGACCCATCAGGAACGGGAAATTCCTGACATGCTTGCGGCACTGTATCTTGAAGCGGAACACAAGCTGGTCAACCACCAGATCCATCATGTCGTCAAGGGAAGCGTAGAACTTGTCCAGGTCGCCGTGTGCCTCAATGGCAAGGCGGGGGAGGTTGATGGTAGTGAAGCTGAGGTTGCCCCTGCCGGTGACGATCTCCCGTGTGGGGTCGTAAACATTGCCGATGACACGGGTGCGGCAGCCCATGTACGCAGCCTCGGTGTGGTAGTCACCGGGCTTGTAATACTGCAGGTTGAAGGGAGCGTCAATGAACGAGAAGTTCGGGAACATGCGCTTCGCAGAAACCCTGATGGCGAGCTTGAACAGGTCGTAGTTAGGGTCGCCGTTGTTGTAGTTGACGCCCTCCTTGACCTTGAAAATGTGTATCGGGAAGATAGGCGTTTCGCCGTTGCCCAGTCCGTGCTCCTCGGCGAGCATGACGTTCTTTATCACCATACGGCCCTCGGGAGAGGTATCAGTGCCGTAGTTGATGGAGGAGAACGGGTTCTGTGCGCCGGCTCTGGAGTTCATGGTGTTGAGGTTGTGAATGAGCGCTTCCATTGCCTGGTAGGTCGCACGGTCGGTTTCAGACTCGGCGAGCTTTTCCGCCCTGTCCTGGAGGTGGGAGAAGTTCTCACCGTACTTTTCGGCTATCTTTTCCCATTCCTTTGCCTTGTAGTCATCGTTGTTCCCGAGCCTGGGGAACAGACCTGTTTCCTGCTCGATCCCTGCGGCGGTCTTTTTCAGGTCGTCGAGGATATCGGTGAAGTCGTCAAGTCCCAGGGAGAAAGAAACAGCCTTGGCAAGATTGTTCGTGTAGAGCCTGCGGAACGTCTTTTTAACGCCCTCCGCCATGGCATAGTCGAAGTTCGGCACGGACTGTCCGCCGTGCTGGTCGTTCTGGTTGGACTGGATAGCAATGCATGCAAGCGCTGCGTAGCTTGAAATGTCGTTCGGTTCACGCAGGTAGCCGTGACCTGTTGAGAAACCGCCGTGGAACAGCTTCAGCAGGTCGATCTGGCAGCAGGTGGTGGTAAGGGTCAGGAAGTCCAGGTCGTGGATGTGGATATCGCCGTTGATATGCGCCTGGGAGTGCTTCGGGTCAAGCACGTACATCTCGTTGAACTGCTTTGCGCCCTCGCTGCCGTATTTAAGCATGGTGCCCATTGCGGTGTCGCCGTCGATGTTGGCGTTCTCACGCTTGATGTCGCAGTCGGAAGCGGACTTGAACGTCAGATCTTCATATATCTTCATCAGGGTGGAGTCCATCTCACGGGCACGGGTGCGGTCCGCACGGTAGAGGATATACGCCTTTGCGGTCTTGGCGTGGCCTTCCTCGACCAGCACCTTTTCTACCATATCCTGCACCTCTTCAACGGAGGGATTGCGTCCGATTATCTCTTCGGAGAGCCTCTGGCAGACCTTGTCTGCAAGCGCCATAGCCTCGCTGTAGTCCTTGCCTCCGACGGTCTGGGCTGCCTTGAAAATCGCATTTGCGATCTTCTCTATATTGAACGGCACCTGCCTTCCGTCACGCTTCTTGATCATCGTTATCATTGCCATCAGTGAACTTCCTCTTTCCTTAAAATGAAATAAAATAACACAATATCTTGTATAAAAAACGTCGATATATCTATTATATAGGCATATGAGATATTTGTCAAGGCATAACGAAAAGAAGTTTTGCACAAATAAGCCGGACGAATTTCGTGGGATATCAACAAAAAAATCGTGAAATAAAAGGGACACGCTGTGGCACAAAACCCGTATCCGGCGCTGCTCTGCGGTTCGTGAAGTTACTTCTCATTCGTGCAAATGCGGACAGGTGTGGCGCATTTGACGAAATCAATATGCTGTGTTATAATCAATGGTAACAACTATATAACAGGGGGAGTTCCATGCCGCAGAAATTCAGATATTCAGACGACGGGAGCCGTTACCACACGCTGAAATACCACAACCTCCGCACCTGGGGCGGGGAAGTGTACAAAGCGGTCGTGGACGCTGGTTTCACATGCCCGAATATAGACGGCACCTGTGGGTCCGGAGGCTGTATCTACTGCTCCGGCGGCAGCGGATATTTCACCGCCCCGGCGCTTTCCGTCCGGGAGCAGGTGCAGCGGGAAACTGCACGAATACACGAAAAGCACCCGGGTGCAGGGGTAATAGCGTATTTCCAGGCGCACACCAATACCTACGGGACCCCGGAGCGTCTGCGGGAGGTCTACGCCCAGGCCCTGGAATGCGGAGTGTGCGGGATCTCAGTCGCCACCCGTGCAGACTGTATCGACCCGGAGCGTGCGGGGCTCCTTGCATTGCTCGGGGTCCCGGTGACCGTTGAGCTCGGCCTGCAGACCGCACATGACAGCACGGCAGAATTCATCAACCGTGGTCACGACCTTGCACGGTTCCTGGAGGGGTTCCGTACCGCACGGGAAGCGGGTCTGCGCATATGTGTCCACATCATGAACGGCCTGCCCGGGGAAACCCCGGAGATGATGCTTCAGACCGCAGAGGTACTGGGAAAGCTCCGCCCGGACGGAGTAAAGATACATCTGCTACATGTAATAAAGAACACCGCCCTTGCGGAGCTGTGGAAGTCCGGCGGGTACACCCCGCTGGAAATGCAGGAATATATTGATATCACCGTGCGCCAGCTGGAGCTCCTGCCGCCGGAAACGGTCATTGAGCGCCTGACCGGCGACGGGGATAAGAATAATATGCTCGCCCCGCTGTGGAGCCTTGACAAGCGCTCCGTCCTGGGAGGCATAATGAAGCGCCAGAAAGAGCTGGACAGCATTCAGGGAATGCGTTTTTCGGAGGCATGATATGGACATCTGGTCAATGACTAGACAGGGGCTTGAGGACTGGTTCCGCTCAAAGGGAGAAAATCCTGCAAAGGCAGCGTTATTACTAGAGTGGCTGTATCAGAGGGACCTCCGGGACTTCAGCGGGCTTCCCTTTGCTGAGCGGGTGAAGTCTGAACTGGCGGCGGAGTTCACGGTGGAGCTGCCGGAGGTCGAAACAGTAAGCGGCGGCGGGGATACCGTGAAGCTCCTGCTGAGACTTGCGGACGGGGAGTTCGTGGAGAGCGTGCTCATGCGGCAGGAGTACGGCGGGAGCGTGTGCGTTTCGACGCAGGTCGGCTGTGCGATGGGGTGCATGTTCTGCCAGAGCGGACGGCTCAGGAAGCGGCGCAGCCTTACCGCCGGTGAGATGACCGCACAGGTCGTCAGGCTGCGGCGGGATTATTCGGCGGAGATACACAGCGTGACGGTCATGGGCATAGGCGAGCCGTTCGACAATTTCGATGAAGTGCGGAAATTCTGCGACATCATCACGGATTACAAGGGCCTGGCGCTCGGCGAGAAGCATGTCACGGTGTCTACCTGCGGCATTGTGCCGGGAATTCGTGCATGGTCGGAGCTTCCGCACCCATGCAGCCTGGCGGTGAGCCTTCATGCGGCGGACGACACGCTGCGCTCGGAGCTCATGCCGGTAAACCGGCGTTATCCTGTGCGGGAGGTCATAGCGGCGGCGGGGGACTTTGCGGAGCGCCACAATCGCAGGGTCACGCTGGAATATGTCATGCTTTCCGGCGTGAACGACAGCCCTGAACAGGCGGAGCAGCTTGCGGAGCTGGTCGGCGGGAGCCGGAGGTTCTACGTCAACATAATTCCGTACAACGGCAATGACAGCGGCTTTGTCCGCAGCCCACGGGAGCGCATAATGGCGTTCTATGACGTGCTGAAAAAACGTGGAGTGGCGGTCACGATGCGCAGGGAATTCGGCGGGGATATCGCAGCAGCATGCGGTCAGCTCAGTTCGATCCGGAATTTGTAATTGTTAGTTCAAATAAAAAGGACTGCGTTCAACTTTGCAGTCATTTTTATATATCGGAAGCAGGAGCTCTATAGTTCGAGCGTAAACATAAAAAATAGAATGCCCCGACAGACGTATTGCCTGTCGGGGCACCAATGTTTATTTCGGAAGCAGGAACCCGGTGGTTCGAGCGTAAACATAAAAATCAAAATGCCTCAACAAACGTATGCCTGTCGGCGCACCAATGTTTTTTTCGGAAGCAGGAGCTCTATAGTTCGAGCGTAAACATAAAAATCAAAATGCCCCGACAGACG
>CAKSGA010000085.1 GCA_934454435.1 uncultured Oscillospiraceae bacterium
GTAATTCTGTTCCAGGCGAATGACCACGCTGCCGGGGTACTGCTTCTCGAAGTTCAGGATATTCTCGATGGTTGCGCCACGGAATCGGTAGATAGACTGGTCGTCATCGCCTACAACGCAGAGGTTCCCGCTGTCCCCCGCAAGGAGCGATATCAGCCTGTACTGCGCAACGTTGGTGTCCTGATACTCGTCCACCATGATATATTTGTACAGGTGGCGGTAGTGGCTGAGCACGTCCGGGAAGTTCTCAAACAGCTTGACGGTAAGGTAGATTATATCATCGAAATCCACGGCGCTCGCCTGGCGCAGAGCCGCCTGGTACTGCGTGTAGACCTCAGCGCAGCGCTTCTCCAGCAGCTCGCCGGAAGCCTGCGCCATGGGGGCGTACTCCTCCGGGCTTATCATCTTGTCCTTGCAGCGGGAGATCATGTTCTTGAAAACTTTGAGGTTGAACACCTTTTCGTCCATGTCAAGGCGCTTCATGACGTCCTTTATGACACGCTTGGAGTCGTCCTCGTCATAGATGGTGAAGCTGCGCTGGTAGCCGAGGTTCTCTATCTCCCGGCGGAGTATCTTGACGCACGCAGAATGGAACGTGGACGCATTTATCTTCTCGGCGCCCTCGCCTATCATGTCGATAAGGCGCTGCTTGAGTTCCCCCGCAGCCTTGTTCGTGAAGGTTATCGCAAGAATATTCCAGGGAGCGACCGGGTCAACGGCGACTATCTGCGCCAGGCGCTCTGCATTCTCCGGGGTCTTTTCCATTGACGGGAACGCCTCCAGGAACTGCTGTTCCTCCGGCGTGACGTCACGCTCCCCGTTATCGAGATAGGCGTTGCCGAAGCGCATCATGTTCGCTATGCGGTTGCAGAGAACCGTGGTCTTGCCGCTGCCGGCTCCCGCAATGATAAGAACTGCCCCCTTGACCTGAAACACCGCCTTGCGCTGCATTTCGTTGGTCCGTGAAAAAAAGCTGGTAAGCGCATTTCGCTTTAAGGTATTGTAATCCAAATCCGTTTCCTTTCTTTATAAAGCGGAAAATGCAGGGCGGCACGACCGCCCGGCATTTCCCGCGTATTTGTGAATCAGTCTGCGCTGGCGGCTGAATTCCCGCCGGCTGCGGCTGTTCCGTCAAGCGCTATAAATGGGTTGACCTCTGAGCCTATCGCCTGGGGAAGAACGCCGTTCCAGTTGTTTATCTTGAGATAGTCGATGTAGTTCGGGCTCTTTGCGAGCTGCTCCTGCACCGCCTTTATCGCATACGCCTCGGCGTCCGCTTTTATCTTCTGGGAGTCCGCCTCAGCCTGGGCTGCGATGACCTGCTGCTTGGCTTCCTCTTCCTTTTCGGCGGTCTTGTTCTGCATTTTCAGGGCGTCCTGCGCTGCTATGACTTTCGCCTGAATGGACTGCTCGAATGCGTCCTCGAATGCAAGGTTCTCTATCGCAAAGGCGGTGACTATAATTCCCTGCGGCTCCAGAGTAGTTTTAAGGGACTCGTATATCGCATTCTGGACGTCGGAACGGTTCTGGACCAGGTCCTCCGCCTTAACCTTGCCTATCTCGTCCTTGGAGATCTTTGCAACGTTCGGCACCAGCAGCTTGGTTTCTACGTTGCTGATACCTATTGTGCGGATTATCTCCTGCAGCTTGGTGCCGTCGTAGTAATAATTGAGCTTCAGCCCGAGATTATCCACCGTCTGGGTATCGCTGGTGTAGGCGTCCGTCTGGACGGAATAAATCTGCTCACGGGTGTCCACCTGCTCTATCTCCTCGATGAACGGGATATGGAA
Organism: uncultured Oscillospiraceae bacterium; assembly: GCA_934454435.1. Lineage (GTDB taxonomy): Bacteria > Bacillota > Clostridia > Oscillospirales > Ruminococcaceae > CAG-115. The sequence goes on from CAKSGA010000085.1 coordinate 1,791, forward strand.
GTTAAGTCCGGCGGAAAGGTCGCTCGAAACTATCTTTCCGAACTGGTACTTTACGCCGATGTAACCTTCGTTCACCACCGAAAAGCAGTTGAAAAGTATCACCAGCACTGCTACCGTGATAAGTCCCGCCAGTACCCAGAAGCCGTAGCTCTTTTTACCGGAGCTTCCCTTGTTCTCTGTTGTGAATTGTGTTGCTGCCATTTTATCTCCTTATGCTATGAATACCTGTGTCCAGTAGAAGCCTTTGGGTGAATTCTCATCGTAAACCATTCCCACGCCGATCATCGTGAAATTCGGGTTGAGGATATTCGCACGGTGCCCGGGGGAGTCCATCCACGCCTGTACTACCGCTTCGGGCGTGCTGTAACCGATCGCTATGTTCTCGCCCGCCGTCATATAGGGCAGATTCACATCGTCAAGCGCAGTGAAGCAGCTTCTTCCGTCAGGACGTGTATGTGAGTAAGCCGACATGAGCTCACCTGCACGGAGCTGCGCAACATCGGTCAGCTTGTCGTAGGTCGTGAGCTTCCTGAGCCCGTTTGCGACACGCTCCATGTTCACGAGGTTTACGACCTGTTCAGCAAAGGTGCTCTTATCCTTCTTGTATGCTTCCTCCTCTTCGTAGGTCATACCGCTCTTTATAGTCACTACTCCCGAATTCAGCCAGCCGCTCTTCACGTAAACGATCTGCGCTGAAGAGTTTTTGGGTATCTGAAAAGTATTATCCCTGACAAGCTCGCCGTTTGTCTTTGAGGGAGTGCTGCCGTCCTGCGTGACATACGCCTTTGCGCCCTCCGGCGGATTTACAAGCCTGTAGGTGTACATTTCGGACTTTACATACGGCAGCACATTCGGCAGGTTCAGCCTTACCTTGATGGTCTTGGTCAGCTCGTCATTCTGCTTGCCGTCAGCATAGCTTACTACCCACAGCTTGCACGGCTCCTTGATGTTGATTATAACCGGTGCGCTCTTGGATTTGTCGGTGGGCTTTGTGCCGTCTGTGGTATAATACAGCTTGCTGCCAGTGGCTTTATCCAGGCTCACCTGAGTATAGCCGTCCTTTAGCGTTGTTTTCACCGAGAGCTTATGCTCCTTGATCTTGATATTCTTCGTCACATACTTGATCGGCTTGCCGTTTACATAGCACACGACTCTCAGTTTACACGGCTCCTTGAAGCTCAGCGAATAATATGTCCTTTCGGACTTGTCAGAGGGCTTGGTGCCATCAGTGGTGTAGTAGATCTTAGCGCCTTTGGGTTTTGTAAAAGTCACCCTGGTATTGCCATATGCCACCTGCTCCACTTTAACCGTGAACTCCTTGGCGTCTGCCGCAAAAGCCGCAACGTTCAGCGCCGTGAGCACCATGACCAGGGCCATTAATATGGATATTACCTTTTTCATAAACTACCTCCTTACAAACACGCCTGTTCCTTTTTTAATGCTTATAAAGGATCATTTCTTTGTGCCGGCAGCGATAAGCTGTGAATACTGGTCGTCGGTTTCTACCTTCACAACGTCCCTGCGGCTGATGCCTGCGTTTGCGTACGCCTGGGTCAGCATGAGCTTTATTCTGTTGACCTGATTTACCTCGGAAGCGCCCGGGTCGAAGTCCACCGCAACGATGTTGCTCTCCGGGTGCTGTCTGCGGATCTCGCCTATAACGCCCTTACCTGTTACATGGTTCGGCAGGCAGGCGAACGGCTGCATGCACACGATATTCGGAACGCCCTCGCCGATAAGCTCCAGCATTTCTGCGGAAAGGAACCAGCCCTCGCCGGCAATGTTGCCGGGAGATACTATCGGGCGCACCGACTCACGCATCTCATAGATGTCGCCGGGACAGCCGAACTTCGTACCCTTTACCGCCTTTCGGTAGCTCTTTTCCATGAAGCGGAATGCGTCTACCGCCGCATTCTCGGCGAACGCCTTTTTGCGGGTGGTGTAGAGCAGCTCACGCTTGGTCTTGCCATGGGAGCATATGTAGTAGAAGAATCCCATCAGGTCGGGAACTACCACCTCGCAGCCCTCGCTCTCGAGCAGCCCGATTATATTGTTGTTAGCCACCGGGTGGAACTTTACAAGTATCTCGCCTACAAGTCCTATGCGGGGCTTCTTTATGTCAAGAACAGGGAACTCCGAGAAGTCCTTTACTATGTTGCGGACGTTCTTGTTGAAGTTCGGCAGCGAAAGGTGTTTCATATCCTCACGGAGATACAGGCGCCACTTCTGGTAGAGTGCGTCTGCGCTGCCCTTTGTGGCCTCGTACGGGCGGACTTTATACAGGCAGCGTGAGAGCACGTCGCCGTAGATTATCGCCATGAACGCACGTATCGCCAGCGGCACGGTCAGCCTGAAGCCGCTCTGCTTCTCGAGCCCGACGACATTCAGGGAGATAAGCGGGATATCACCGTGACCGGAGTCCTTGAGCGCCTTTTTGAGCATGCCGACATAGTTCGTTGCACGGCATGCGCCGCCGGTCTGGGTTATCATGACGGAGGTGTTACTGAGGTCGTACCTGCCGCTGTTCAGCGCATGAATGAGCTGTCCCACGATAAGTATCGACGGGTAGCATGCGTCGTTATTGACGTACTTCAGGCCCTCGTCCACAACGTCCTTGGAGCAGTCGTTGAGGATAACGACATTGTACCCGGAATGTCCGAACGCAGCCTCCAGCAGATCAAAGTGTACAGGCGCCATCTGCGGGCAGAGGATAGTGTGCTTCTTTCGCATCTCCCCGGTGAATTCCGGCTGGGGCACGTAACCGAGATGTCCCATGACCGGCTTATAGTGGTGGCGCTTGCGCTCATCTACTACGGAAATGAGCGAGCGCAGACGTATCCTCGCAGCGCCGAGGTTGTTCACCTCATCGATCTTCAGGCAGGTGTACAGCTTTCCGAAGCTGCGGAGTATCTCCTGCACCTGGTCGGTGGTGATGGCATCAAGGCCGCAGCCGAAGCTGTTGAGCTGCACCAGCTCCAGGCAGTCGTGCTTGCCCACAACGTGAGCCGCAGCGTACAGCCTTGAATGATATGTCCACTGGTCTACTATTCTTATCGGGCGGACTACCTGCTCCATGTGTGCAACGCTGTCCTCGGTGAGAACTGCGTAGCCGTAGCCGGTTATCATCTCGGGAAGTCCGTGGTTTATCTCGGGGTCGATGTGGTAGGGTCTGCCGGCGAGAACTATACCGTTCTTTCCGTTGTCCTCCAGAAATTTCAGCGTTTCCTCGCCCTTGCGGTGCATTTCAGCCTTGAACGCCTCGTCCTCGGCGTAAGCCTTTTCCAGTGCGGAAACTATCTCTTCCTTAGTGAAGCCGCCGTCCGGGAATTCCTTTGTGAACTCCTCGTAAAGACGCTCACCCATGCGCTTCTTGTGGAATATCGGCAGGAACGGGTTCATGAACTTCACGTCCCTGCGGAGCTCCGGCACGGAATTCTTTATGACCTCGGAATATGTAGCGACAACGGGACAGTTGTAGTGGTTGTCGGCGCCGTTGTCCTCACTCATTTCATACGGCATGGAGGGGTAGAAGATGAACTTCACGCCCTCATCAATAAGCGCCTGGATATGACCGTGCGCCAGCTTCGCCGGGTAGCACACCGACTCTGACGGCATGGTTTCGATGCCCTTATCGTATATCTCACGGCTGGACTTCGGCGACAGCTTCACCGAGAAGCCGAGCTCGGTAAACAGCCTGTGCCAGAACGGGTAATTCTCGTACATGCCGAGCACCCTGGGAAGTCCCACCACGCCACGCTTTGCGGCGCTTTCCGGCAGGCACTCACGGTCGAACAGCAGGTGATATTTGTAGTCGAACAGGTTCGGCAGTTTCTCCTTGGTGGAAACGTTGCCTGCGCCACGCTCGCAGCGGTTGTTGCTTATGTAGCGCTTCCCGTCCGGGAATTTAGTGATGGTGAGCAGGCAGTTGTTTGAGCAGCGGCCGCAGCGTGCGGTGGTCTTTTCGACCGTGAAGCTCTCCAGCTTGTCAAGGGGAGCGATGGTGCTGCCCATGCCGTCGTCACGCTCGATGGCGATGAGCGCACTTCCGTACGCACCCATGAGCCCCGCCTTGTCCGGGCGGACAACGTCCCTGCCGCATATGAGCTCGAACGCACGCAGCACGGAGTTGTTCATGAACGTACCGCCCTGCACGATTATCCTGTCGCCCATTGTGGAGGTGTCACGCAGCTTTATTACCTTGAACAGCGCATTCTTCACGACGGAATACGACAGACCTGCGGAGATGTCCGCAACGGTAGCACCCTCTTTCTGAGCCTGCTTTACACGGGAATTCATGAACACCGTGCAGCGGGAGCCAAGGTCCACGGGGTGCTCTGCGGTAAGTCCCAGGGTAGCAAAGTCTGCGGAGGACATACCCAGCGCATTCGCAAAGTTCTCGATAAAGGAGCCGCAGCCGCTGGAACATGCCTCGTTCAGCAGAATGCTTTCGATCTCGCCGTTCTTCACACGCATGCACTTCATGTCCTGGCCGCCGATATCAAGGATGAACTCAGCGCCGGGCAGAATGCGGTCAGCCGCCTTGTAGTGCGCCATGGTCTCGATCTCGCCGTAGTCGGCGCCGAGAGCCGCCTTGATAAGATGCTCGCCGTAGCCGGTAGCGCATGCTTTGGCTATGAAAGCGCCCTCGGGGAGCTGCGCATATATATCTTTCAGAATGCCGATGACGGACTTCAGCGGGTCGCCGCCGTTGCCGCTGTAGTGGGAGTAGATTATCTCGGCGTCCTTGTTCAGCAGGACCGCCTTAGTGGTTGTTGAGCCTGCGTCCACGCCAAGGTAGCACGCACCCTTGTGGCTCTTTATGTCCGCCGTGGGAATGACCGCCCTTGCATGGCGCTCCCGGAACTCCTGGAGCTCCTTTTCGTCCCTGAACAGCGGCGCAAGGCGCTCAACCTCACGCATCTGTGCGTTTTCAAGGCTGCCTGCCTTTTCTACCAGGGAATCGATGTCCGCCTCGGCAGTCTCATCGGAGAAAGCGCAGCCCATCGCAACGAACAGGTTCGCATTCTCCGGGAAGATTATCTGGTCGTCCCTGAGCCCCAGGGTTTCGATGAACCTCGCACGGAGCTCCGACAGGTAATGCAGCGGGCCGCCCAGGAACGCCACGTTTCCACGGATAGGCTTGCCGCATGCAAGTCCGCTTATGGTCTGGTTTACAACGGACTGGAAAACCGACGCAGCCACATCGGAGCGCTTTGCACCGTCGTTCAGCAGCGGCTGAATGTCGCTCTTGGCGAAAACGCCGCAGCGGGAGGCTATCGGGTAGATGGTGGTGTGCTTCTTTGCAAGCTCGTTCAGACCGCCGATGTCCGTATTGAGCAGCGCCGCCATCTGGTCGATGAATGCGCCGGTACCGCCGGCACAGGTGCCGTTCATTCTCTGCTCCAGGCCGCCGGTGAGGTAGGTTATCTTTGCGTCCTCGCCGCCAAGCTCTATCGCAACGTCAGTGCGGGGAATGAGCTGCTTTATCGCATTCGTGCCCGCTGCGACCTCCTGCACGAACGGAATGCCGAGCCACTTGGACACGGAAATTCCGCCGGAACCGGTAACAGCGATGAGCACCCGCTCCCCCCTGAAATTATCTCCTACTTCCTTTATGATGTCGTATACAGTCTTGCGGATATCAGAAAAATGCCGTCTGTACTGGCTGTAAAGCAGCTCGTTGTTCTCTCCCAGTACCGCCGCCTTAACGGTGGTCGAGCCGATATCTAGTCCTACACGCTTCAAAATATGATCAAATCCTTTCCCAATACAAAGCAAAACGGAACCCTCCGTTTATGCACATATTATAATTATAGCACAAATAAAACATTTTTTCAAGCACCGGAGCAATATTTAGCGCCATTAATTGTGATGGTTTTCTGAAAAAACGATTACTGTTTTTACCATTTTGTATTGACAAAATCCGCCGGGTCTAGTACAATAATATCATAAATCCAACGAAAGGGCAATATCGTCATGGATATAAGATACGCATGCGAGCAGGATATCCCGGCGCTTCTGGAGATATACAACTACGAGGTCATAAACGGCGTTGCTACGCTGGATCTTGAACCCCGCTCCCTCCCTGAATGGCAGAAATGGTACGCCGCTCACCAGACCCGGGAGCACTTCATTCTCACCGCCGTGGCAGACGGAAAGGCCGTCGGCTACGCTTCCCTCTCTGAATACCGTCAGAAAGAGGCCTACTGCACCACAGCGGAGCTTTCAGTGTATGTCAGCCCGGACTTCCGCCGCACGGGAGTAGCTTCTGCGCTTATCAGCAGGGTGCTGGAGATCGCCCGGGGCACGGAGCTTCACAGCATCGTGTCAGTCATAACCGCCGGGAACGATGCCAGCAAGCGGCTCCATGCAAAGTTCGGCTTTACGCCCTGCGGGACACTGCACCAGGTGGGATTCAAGCACGGAAAATATCAGGATATCGACAACTACGAGCTTATCATAAATTAAGGAGTAAACATGTTCAGTCAGGTAAACAGCGCAGGTCTTTTCGGGCTCAACGCCTTTATGGTGACGGTCCAGGCGAGCATATCCCCGGGTCAGCCCACATTTGACATCGTGGGAATGCCCGATATCGCCGTACAGGAAAGCAAGGCAAGGATACGTGCAGTGCTGGGTCAGCTCGACCTGAAGCTGCTGAACGGGCGTGTCACCGTCAACCTTGCCCCGGCGAGCGTGCGCAAGATAGGCTCCATGTTCGACCTGCCGATAATCACGGCGCTGATGAAGCTGGGCGGCCTTATATCCGCCGACCTTTCGGACTGCGTATTTATCGGGGAGCTGTCCCTCAACGGCGGGCTTGCGCCGGTAAACGGTGCGCTCTCCATGGTGCTGACCGCTGCGCAGACCGGCATGAAGCGTGTGTTCCTCCCAAAAGCGAACGCCAAGGAGGCGAGCGTCGCAGACGGCATAACGGTCTACGGCGTGGAGCATGTCACGCAGATAATAGAGTTCCTGCGGCACGGCACCGGGCTCACGCCGGAGGAAAAGTACATTCCGCACCGCCACGCAGCGCAGCATATCGCCGATTTTGCGGACGTCATGGGGCAATCCCAGGCGAAGTCCGCCATAGAGGTCGCAGCGGCTGGAAGCCACAATCTGCTCATGCTCGGACCTCCCGGCTCGGGAAAGTCCATGCTGGCAAAGCGCATCCCCTCCATCATGCCGGATATAACCTTCGCCGAAAGCATAGAAACGACCCAGATATACTCGGTCGCCGGAGAGATAAACCCGGCGGAGCCGCTCATCACCGAGCGTCCTTTCCGGGCGGTCAGTCATACCGCTTCTGCGGTGGGACTTGTCGGCGGCGGGAGCATTCCACGTCCCGGCGAGATAAGCCTTGCGCATAACGGCGTGCTGTTCCTGGACGAGCTCCCGGAGTTCGACCGGCGGGTACTGGAAGCGCTCAGGCAGCCGCTGGAGAACGGGGATATCGTGATCTCCCGGGCAAGCGGCTCGGTCAGCTACCCGTGCGACGTCATGCTGGTGGCTGCGATGAACCCCTGCCCCTGCGGGAACTTCGGCAGCCCGGTAAAGAAATGCACCTGCACTCCGCAGAAGGTCACGGCGTACCTCAACCGTATCTCGCAGCCGGTGCTCGACCGCATAGACATACAGATCGAAGTCAAGCCCGTGGAGTACGACGACCTCAGCAGGCGTATCCCACAGGAAAGCTCCGCAGCCATCGCCGAACGGGTCCAGAAAGCAGTGGAGATACAGAAGAAGCGCTTCGCCGGGACCTCCATCAGGAGCAACAGCGGCATAACCTCGGACATCATCGGGGAAGTCTGCCGGCTCGAACCGGACGCAGAGGAAGTGCTGAAGTCCGCATTCGACAAGCTGGGACTTTCAGCACGTGCCTATGACCGTATACTGAAAGTCGCACGCACCTGTGCCGACCTCGCCGGCAGCGAGGATATCCGGAAGTCCCATATTATCCAGGCGATCAGCTTCCGCAGCCTCGACCGGAAGTACTGGAACAGATGATATTATCCGGCGGTTTTTCTGCACAGAATTTCAACATTTTATTGTTTTCCACTTGAAAAATGGCGGAAATAATGATATAATAAAATATAATTGCGGAATTTTCCGGAATAAGAAAAGAAAGAAGGATCATTTTATGGCAGACACTATGCAGGGTCTGAGAAGGACATGCTTATGCGGCGAAGTCACCCTGGAAATGGGCGATGTCGTTGTTGGCGGCTTCACACAGAGAGTTCGTGACAAGGGAAGCCTTATTTTTATAGATCTCCGGGACAAGTCCGGCATCGTTCAGCTAGTGTTCGATGAAACCACTGACAAGGCAGTTTTTGAAAAGGCAGAGAGCGTACGCTCCGAGTATGTGCTGCTCGCAAAGGGCAAGGTACGTGCACGTGAGAGCGTAAACACCGAGATAAAGACCGGCGGCGTTGAGATAATGGTAACAGAGCTGCGCATTCTTTCCAGGGCGCAGACACCTCCCTTTGAGATAGTAAGCAACACCAAGACCAATGAGGAGCTCCGCCTGAAGTACCGCTACCTCGACCTGCGCCGTGAGCCGCTCCAGAAGAACCTCATGATGCGCCACGAGATCGCAAAGGCTGCCCGGGAGTACTTCTACGCAAACGGCTTCACCGAGATAGAGACCCCGATGATGATAAAGTCCACCCCCGAGGGAGCCCG
>CAKSGA010000086.1 GCA_934454435.1 uncultured Oscillospiraceae bacterium
GTGTATCATCGAATCGTCAGTCTTTTCCCAGACCTCCGTACCACCATCGTATTTCTTGTTATAGCCAGCAAACTGCTTTATAGCGCCGTTTGAAGAACCTGCTTCGCCTGCGGTGTTCTGGCTCTCCATGACCTCCGGTGAAGAGTTGATCTCCCACGGGTCAACCGGCTTCTCTTCGCCCTCTCCGGGGACCTCCTGAGTTCCGCCAGCGGGAGAATTCTCCGCCGTGCCGTTCTGGGCTTCACTGGTGACGCTCTCCCCGGCTGCGGGGATCACGGTGTCGCTGTTGCTGTGAGTTATCGCACTGTAGCCGCCAAATCCAAGACCCGCCGCAGCTATCACCGCTGCGCAGGCAACTATCGCAATATTCCTCCCGGAGCTGCCGCCGGACTTCGCCGGCTTTTCCGCCTGGACAGGAACCGGCTGCTCCACAGGCTGAGCCGGAACCTCTGCGTACTGGACGTTCTCTTCAGCGGGCTCTGCCGGAACGGCTTCTTCCTGAGCGGGCGCAGCTTCTTCGGCCTGCTGAACAGGCGCCGGAGCTTCCGCCATTGGCGGCACATCGGCTATCGTCTGTACCGGTGCGGCGGTTTCCACGTTCTGCGCAGCAGGAGCCACCTGCTGAACCGGAGCAGGCACAACCGGGGTGACCTCCTGAACCGGGGTGGGCGCCGCAGGAGCAACTTCCTGAACCGGAGTGGGCGCCGCAGGAGCGACCGCCTGAACCTGAGCCGGAACCTCCGCAGGCTGAACAGCGGGCTGCTGAGCCGCAGGAGCACTTGCGGGGATCTCTGTTCTTACACGGGTACCGCAGTTCGTGCAGAACATCATGCCGTCCTCTATCTTATTTCCACAAACTCTGCAAAACATTACTGTTCCTCCTTGATGTAATTCTCAAAAGAGCCCTTCATAGCCTCGCTTTTGAGGACATATTCAGCCACGGCTGTCTTGGTCTTGTTATCGTCAGTGTCATAATAAGTACCGCTGACCGGGTTTCCGTTATCGTCCCGGGAGGTAATCACGCATGCAGATCCGCTGAGTTCATATTCAAGCGTGAACGAAACGCTTCCGAAGGTCACGTCAACGGAAACCGGCAGACCTGTTTCATCATCGAACGAATATACATACTCCGCCGTGTCCGTCTTATCCCCGTTCGTAAGGGTAAAGCCGGTGATCAGCCCGTCTTTCTGCTCCCACTCAAGGGAATAGCCGCTCTTTATCCTGGACTGTACGATACCCTCCAGCGACTTTGCCTTGCCGTCCTCGTCGTCACACCTGGAACTCTTGTCCTCAAGGATAAAACAATACTCGTTCTGATAAATGCTTGCGTTTTCTACCAGACCGCAGTCGGTGTAGTTGAATCCGGTGTAGCACTCAGTTATGCCATTTCGGGTATACTTCATATAATCGCTCATAACGAAGTTGTCAATGTAACCTCTCTTGAACACCGGGTCATCACCGACTCTTTCGCCTGTGCTTAAAAATCCGTTCTCATAGGTTCTGGAAACATTCACGCCGTTCTCATCGTATGAATATTCAAGACCCACGCTGAGCTTTCCGTCAACATAAGTGTTCTTGAACATGAGCTGTCCCTTATCGGTATAGCCATATTCAATGCGCAGTGTTTCAGCACCGTTGTCGGTGGTGGTTTCTTTCACGATCAGTCCGGAGTCGTGGTCGTACTCATAGACGGTCTTTTCGGTGCCTTTTGTGTGCTCTGCTAGCTTTCCGTTGTTATAGTAGCGGTACTCATTGCCCGCCGTATCACTGAGCAGGTTTCCGTCCTTGTCATAGATATAGCTGATGTCGGAATATGAATCCACCCTCGGAACATCGCCCATACCTCCCTCCAGACACAGAGTGCGCTTTCTCGTTGTATTATCGTTGGCGTCATACTCATATTCATAACGGCGATTAGAATAATCACCGCCAGATTTTCTAAACTCCTCAGACAGGTTTCCTTTTGAGTCATAGGTATAAGAATCATACACAGTACTCATATACATTGATGAAGATATCTTTGAAAGATCATCAATATCATCAGTCAGCGATATGTAGTTGGAAAAGAAAGAGTCATCTCTTACTTTAAGAATACCGTCCTCTATTGAGAAAGAGCGGGTACCATCATATTGTGGAAACATTTCATCATCTTCGGCAGCCATGGCACTTGTTTCTTTGTAGTAGCTTGCAGCATACTCCACACGTGCGGAGTTCTCACCGCCCTCCTCTGCTTGCTCCGGAGCACCTGCTTCCGCCGTATCTGCTGCGGAATTCCCGGTCGCAGGCTCCACAGTTTCCGCCGTGACATCCGCAGCAGGCTTTGCCGCTTCCCCGCTTACCTCTGCCGATACTTCACCGGTAACGGCTGAATTCTGATTACCTCCGCTGATCATTCCGCCAAAGGTCCCGTTGAAAAACAGACCCGTGCCGGTTCCTGCGACTGCCACTGCAGCGCACGCCGCAGCCGTGATAACTGTCACCTTATTGGACAGCCCCTTCTTTTCCGGAACTGCCGCACCGCAGACCGGGCATACGGTGCTTCCTTTTTCTATTTTGCTTCCGCATTTGCACTTCATATTTTTTCTCCTGTATGTAAAGTTAGAATAATTTGACTTATTTATTATATCACAAATCTGCCACTCTGTCAATAAATTAAGGTCATTTTGTTTCCATTTTTTTCATCATTGCCCGTTCAATTGGTTGTCAACGGCTGTCTGCTGCGGTTCTGTCAGAAACATTCTGGGAAAAGCTGTCGGTAACGATGGCACAGGCGCCGCCGCAAACGGTCATTATACAGTTCAGCGATACCGAATGTAGCACCAAAATAAAAAAGTGCTGAAAAATCAGCACTTTTTTTAACTCAGCTGATGGTTGATTTTCTGTCGAGCGCTTCGTCCGTCAGCTTTCTGATCTTAAGTATATTCACTCCGGCAATATTGGAGATCTTGTCGGAAGCGGACATGACACGTATCTTTGAACCGTTGCCCATTATGAAATACAAATTATCAGACCTTGTCCCGGGATTACCGTAGCCGTAATCAGTCAGCCCGGAAACATATCCGCTCATGGACTTTTCGTCGGTCACCATTTCCAGCCTGCCGTAGTCGTCCGCCTGAACGAGCATACATACGGGCTTTGCCGAAATCAGTCCGGCTTCCTCATCGGAAAGATACTTGTATTTAAGCTTACCGAAGCATGCAACATCTGCGTCAGGGCTGATAGAAATACCGTCAGCGTTGTATCTGAGCGTTCCGGTGGTGTTAATTACGAATCTGCTTCCGGCTGTCAGTGATAATCCCGCCTTTTCGCCGATGGAAAGAGTACCATCGCACACCAGGTTTCCGCTGACCTTGAGAGTTCCGCCGCTGACAGCAACTGACGCCCCCTTTTCAATGTACATATCACCATCTATGATGGCGCCTTTTTTCAGCGTGAGCTTCTTACCCTTGGGAATGACCAGCTCGCTGCATGCAGTGTCGCCGGGACGTACGTAAAGCGGGTTCTTCTTGACCGTCATGTTCTTTAAGAGGACTTGAATGCCGAAATCCGGGTAGCCATGATAACCCATTCCATCACCAAGGCTGTCCAGCTCGACCACCTTTACCTCCGGAGCCGTTACACAGCTCTGCGCCGAAGCGCTCAGCGCCGCACCGACAGAGATCGCCGCAGCAAGCGCCGCAGCCGCTATTTTCCTTACAAATCCGTTCATAATATACCTCCCTGAACTGTAAAATATTCTCTGGGTCAAGTATAGTATATCATATGATTCAGAATTTGTCAATAACCATTTACTGCGCCGTACGGCCGGTCAGGTACGCCCTGAAAAACAGGCTCGCAAACCGCCCTGCCCAGCCGGATATCAGAGCATGGTACTCCTCCGGGCTGACCGGCTTTCCGGTGCCCATAACGTCATAGGTCACAGGACCCTCCCTGATGATGCTGTCCCAGTCCTCAAACCCATTTGCGAGGTAGAAACGATGGCGGCTCTCCCTCTGCTTATAGTTCTCTGCGGACTTATCCAGCTGCTCCCGGGCGAGAAACAGACGCTTCCCCGCATATCGCTCCCGCAGGGCTGCTATCATCTGACCTCCCATGCCCTGTCCACGGCGTTCCTCAGCCACCGCAAGATAGAACAGATACGCCATGTCGCCAAGCACCACGACATACGCCAGACCTGCGAACTCGTCACCCTCCAGCGCCGCCAGAACCTCCGCCCTGCCCTGCTTTGCACGCCTGCTGAGAAGAAACCATGGTGCACGCTCTTCCGCCGGGAATGCCGAAATATACAGCTCCCTGTACTGTTTAATATAGTCCCTGCTGCATGGTTCTAGTCTTATCATATTGCTCCCCCGTTGTCTGTTTGATGATGTCAAAAATCGTCCGCCGGACGTCACGCCATGGGCTCCGCCTTGCAGAAATGTATCTGCTCACGATCCTGAAGCGGCACGGAATACAACGTGCTGCCGTCAAGGTCGGCGCTGTGCATGTCCACTGCGGAGATCTGGCTGTTGTTGTACGTGGTGTGGTAGTAGATACCCTTGTCAGCGTTCCAGCAGGATGTGTATATGGTGATCTCATATTTTCCCGCTGCAACCTCGCAGCAGCCCCTGACCTGCTCCACCGAGCCGAGTATGTGAAAGAACTGTCCCACGCTCTCTTCCTCGGAGCTGCCGGAAATGGAATTCGCCCTTGTGAACGCCACCCTTACGAACCTTGACGCCGATGAAAGGTCCCCGGGGAGACCTATAGCGCCCATTCCCCGGCTGTAAAGCTCCAGTGGAATTCCCAATCGGTTTTCCGGCTGCTTCGGGGAAAGGCTCATATAATCGCTCAGGCGGGACATCTGCTGGCCGAACGGCGGTTCGTTCGTGAGCACCCCGGCGGGGTCGTCGTATATTTTCATACCCTCAGCCGTGGGCTCCACGACTATCGCCCCGGACTTGTCAGCGATTATCCAGTGCAGCCGTGACGCCGGGAAATTCTCGCTGAACGGAGTTCCCACCAGCGTGATCTCTCCCAGCAGATTTCTGGCTTCCGCAAGGTCAGCGCACCGGCTGAGTACCCACGGAATAAACTCGAACTGCGCCACGCAGCGCCCCTCGCAAACCTTCGGATAGACTGCGCTCCTTGCGAAATTCAGCCCTGCCATGCCGAGCCCCTTTTCGTTCACTGCGTCATAATACAGCGGGTACCCATCAGCGATATGCGCCATTCCTATCATCGCATAGTGATGTGAAAGTTCTCCGTCATGCCTGAAATGAAATGGATATTCCCTCGGAGTTATAGTGACCATCTCACCGTATGAAAACTCATAATCCAGAGTTCTGCCCATATAGAAGCATTCAGTCTGATAAGTCGCTGCCGTGCACATAAATTGCCCTCACTTTCGTTTTTTATTATAGTATAACCAACGAATGTGAAATATCTGTGAAATCTTTGTTGTATAATGCAGGATTGCACACCAATTTTGCCTGAAAAAGTAGTATAATGAATTGTATCACCTTGATTTTTATTCAAAAAGGTGTTACAATGAATGCAAAAGGAATAAATGAAGAGAGTTGGTATTATTTGAGAAAGAAGATCTGCGGTAACTGTTTTGCTACCATGAAGGGTTCAGTATGCCATAATTGTGGTTATCACGAATCGCCCTCAAAACCAGACTATGACGCCCTGTCCATCGGTACGGAGCTTCAAGGCAGATATATAGTCGGAAGGCTGCTGGGCAAGGGCGGTTTCGGCATGATATACCTTGCATATGACCGTACGAATGAGCGGTCCGTTGCAATAAAGGAATACTATCCGGACGGTACCGCCATACGCTCCGGTGACGATCTGACGGTCGAACCCTTGACTACCCAGCAGCAGGAAAGCTATAACAACGGGAAAAAGCGCTTTGAACATGAAGCTCAGCTCATTGCCCGTTTCCGGGAATGCTCTGAGATGATCGGCATATACGATGTTTTTGAAGAAAACGGTTCCGCATACTATGCGATGGATTTCGTACACGGAGCCTGCCTCAAAGACGTGATAAAGTCCGGGAAAGCAACGCCTGGTCAGGCTGTATACATAGCGCAGAAGCTGCTTCCGGCGCTGGACATCATGCACCGGGAAAAGATACTGCACCGTGATGTTTCCCCGGATAATATAATGCTTTGCCCTGACGGCTCCGTTAAGCTGATAGACTTCGGCGCCGCCCGGCAGCTCAGCGACAGCACCCAGAGCATGTCCGTCATACTGAAACAGGGATTTGCTCCGCTGGAGCAGTATCAGCGCCGGGGCAACCAGGGTGGCTGGACCGACATATACTCCCTCGGAGCGTCGCTGTTTTTTGCCATGACCGGCATAACTCCAGATGATCCCCTGACAAGGCTGGAGGACGATACGCTTTTTCAGAAGGAGCTCAGCGATATACCGAAAAGCCTTGCGGAGATACTAAAAAAAGCATGCGCCCTCAGACCGGAAGAGCGCTATCAGGACGCCGGCGAGATGATGCAGGTGATAAACTCCTGCAATATAGCCCCGGAAGAATTCACCCAGGAAGTGATACATGCAGCTCTGCACGGCAGCGAGGTGAAAGTCCGCAAACGTTCCCGCAGGATACCGGTGATCGCTGCTGCAACCGCAGCGGCAGGGGCGGCGGCAGTGTTTGTTTCAGGGCTGTTCAGCCCGCCGGTAGAGGTCAGGATAGGTGGAGAAATGTTCCCGGTCACAATAACGGAACTCGACCTTTCAGACCGGGAACTGACGAACTCCCAGATATCAAATCTCCGGCACCTGAAAAGCCTGAAATATCTGAACCTTAAAGACAACTATATAACCGATCTTTCCTGCCTGTCAGGGCTGACGCAGATGGAATCGCTGCATTTCACGAACAACAATGTCACAGACGCCAGTTTTATGAAGGACATGAACGACCTGCGTGAGATCAGCGCCGAAAACACCGGCATTTCTGACATTTCTGTATTGCGGGGAAAAACGAAGCTGGAATCGGTATTTTTCGGCGACAGCTACGTGACCGACATCACGCCGATAATGGACAGCCGTGGTCTGAAGTATGTTGGATTCAACGAAGCGCAGATACCGGACATCAACGCCCTTGAGGGAATGACGGAACTGGAAACGGTCTGCTTTGCAGGCTGCGGCGTGACGAGTCTTGAACCCCTGCGAAACAGCAAGAAGCTGCGCAACATTTATTTTGGCAGGAACAACATTTCCGATCTTTCGCCGCTTATCGGCTGTGACATCGAGGAGATGTACATAGACATGAACCAACTGAACGGCGACACCGAGGCGTTCCGGGGTCTGACCGCCCATGGGTTTATCGTGCTGAACGGCAACGGTTACCGTGACGACCAGCTTGATTATCTGGTATCAACAATTAACGGGGAATTCACACTTTACAATTAAGGGGGTAACACGATGAAAACAGAAGAACTTGAAGCTAAGATACGCCGCACGAAGCGGCTTGACATGGAGCTCATCAGTGAAAATTCGCCGCCCAGTTTCTCGATATATCTCCAGGATCTGCTGAAAGAATCCGGCACGAAGCGTTCGGAGCTGATCAAAGCGCTGAATGTTGACCGGAACTACGGCTATCAGATGATAAACGGCACCAGGGTCCCGACCCGGGTGCAGATACTCCGCATAGCGCTGTATATCAAGCTGGATCTGAAACGAACTCAGCGTCTGCTGAATCTCGCTGGTCGGGAAGCGCTGTATGTCCGCCGTCCGGAGGACGCAAAGACAGTCCACTGCCTTGAGCACCCACGGGACTTCAAATCCGCCTGCGAATTCATCTGGGGCGAATAGCACTCTGTGAGCCAGCTCTCTTCAGAATAACCATATCTGCGACTGCTTTTTCTCTCAACTTATGGTCAACCGATTTACACTGATCGTGGTCTGTCATACAGTTATGAAGAAATTTCAAAAAAAGTACTTGACAAACCGGAAGCTGTGTGATATAATATATAAGTCGATTAAGGATGTACATCGAGATGTGGCTCAGTTTGGTAGAGCGCTGCGTTCGGGACGCAGAGGTCGCAGGTTCGAATCCTGTCATCTCGACCATTTCAAATGGCTCTGTTAATGGGTTTAGCGGAACCGAAATATCAGACAGTTGAGATTTTTGTCTACAACGGTCTACAATTTATCGTTAAGGTGTGTTGTGCTAGAACACACCTTTTCTTTTTTGCAAACCGTTTTTCAGAGTGAGAATGTACCAGTCATCGCGTCAGCAAGAATATGCTGGCGATTTTTGGATATATGCGTGTAAATGTTGCTTGTGGTTTCTATATCCGCATGACGCAGCCAGACCTTGATTTTCTCAATGTCCCAGCCTTTGTCAAAGCAGATGCTTGCCGTACTGTGCCTCAGATCATGAAAGCGCATTTCAGGCAGCCCGTGACGCTTTAATGCTCTTTGGAACGAAACGGTAATCGCGTCCGGACGGAACAGATGTCCATCGTCCCATGTAAACACATAGTCGCTTTCATAATAACCGTTGCCGCATATCTCTCTGTTCCTCTCCTGTCTGGCGTGAATGTCCAGCAAAAGTTCTCTCGCCTCGGGGAGCAGTTCAAAGGTGTTGCGGCTGTTTTCTGTTTTGGTGCTGTCCTGGTATACTATTGACTTGTGCTTGACAACGGTATGGTTGATTTCGATAGTGTTTTTCTCAAAGTCAACCGCACTCCATTTTATTCCCAGCACCTCGCTTTTCCGCAAGCCATAGAGCAGCGCTATGAATACAATCGGCTGAATCCATTCACCTCTCAGCTTATGAAGCATATCGTTAGCTTCTTCTGCTGTCATGTACACATTCTTGGTAGAATCGCTTTCAGTTTTTGGCTTTCTGGGTATCGGTACTTTTTCAGCAGGATTGCGTAATATGTACTCATAAATTACCGCCTCGTTAAGAACAGCCTTGATTAGCTGAGCATGGCTTCTCAATGAACGATTTCCCAGACCGCCTTTTTTCCTGTCAAGACGTCCTCCCGAAAACTTGTATTCGTAGTAGTCCGCAAAATGACGCGGCTTTAATTCGGCAAGCGTGAGATTAAGCTCATTGAAATACGGGATAATGTGCCTCCGGGCATACACCTCATATCCTTCCCATGTGATGAGTTGGATTTTGTTCTTCTTTCGTTCCAGCCAATCAGTAAGGTAGTCTGTAAAAAGTACCTGACCTCCACTTGCGTAGTTCGGCTGAGAGCTGTACGAATCTGGGTCAGCTAATATTCTATTCTCTTCCAGCTCGTACTTTTTGAGGTTATCGTAGAGCATTTTTTCAGCGGTTCTTTTGTTTTTCGCCGTTGACGGCAAAGACGTGGATATCCAGCGTTTTTTCTTTTGGCTTAAATCGGTAATGTTCTTTTCTGGATATAAAGCTGCGCTTAGTCCATACAGAACCATTACCCAATAGTTATGCTTTTCATAAAGTGATCCGGTCACTGTGCTGTCCTCCTTTAAGACCGTCCACCCTTTCATCTAACATCTTTATTATACCACTTTCGCCTTGAAATTTCAATACACTAAAGTCGTAAATCTGATTTTTTTCTATTTGACTATTGACGTATTCTATCACATAGATCTTAGGAATTCGGTATTTCCTTCCAATGACCAAGTGCTTGATTTTATTTTCAGTAACCAATTTATATGCTGAATATTTTGAAATGTTCAGCATTTCCATCAGCTGTGAAATCTCAACAATATCAGGGTAATCTTTAAAAATATCAGATGACAAGGTAGAAAGCCCCTTTCATTATTCTATAAAAAGCCGTGGTTCAGTATTTTAGAGCCACGGCTTTCAATTTCTGATACGCTTTCAGAGCAGACTCAGGTAGTTACGCATCCTGACATGGGACTTTCACCCCTGCCCATTCCTGTGGGACAAGCCGTCGCCGGAAGTATCATTATGCTATCTTGCTCCGCGCTCGTTTCTTATAGAGGTCCTTGTGCGTTCAAGGCTCTGGCTTGACTGCCGGCAGGTGGCAGAGTATCTGTTATTCTCGCGCATATGTAAAGGTGGTCACGGATAATGAGATACCCCGTCAGATCGGTAGCAGAAATTTCTTCGCACGTCTTTGAGTTTGATAGGTTTTGTATCTGCTCTGGTATTCTGTTGTCAAAGAACTGTCCGGGAATCAAGTGGCAGTTTGTTTCCGGATAATGAAATTAGTCCAACTCTCCGAAAGGGAGCTTTTTTGTTTCTGCCGCTTATTTTTCCCTGTATCTATTATAGCATATAATTCCGCAATTTTGTATGACAAAATGTCATACGAATATGACACATTGTGGGTTGAAAAATCATCGTAAATGTTATATACTAATCTCCGGAAGGGAGGTGTAAACATGGCGGTGTCTTATAAGAATAGGATTCGTTTCCTGCGAAAGAAACTTAAAATGACCCAGGAACA
>CAKSGA010000087.1 GCA_934454435.1 uncultured Oscillospiraceae bacterium
CCTTTGCGCCCTCGGTATCGCCTGCTGCTTCGAGCATGTCGGCTTCCGTTTTGGACTTGCGCACCTTGCGCTCGAGCTCCCGCTGCTTGCATACCTTGTTGTAGAGCTCCTTGTCCTCCTCGTCGTCATACTCAACGGAGGACTTCCGAAACAGCCCGTCAGACACGCCCCTCGGTCTATGCCCGCAGTTTATCCCGAACAGCCCGTCAGGCTCGCCGAAGCTCGTCTGCGACAGCGGAATGACCTTGTGCTTACGCCCGTTGATGTCGGTTATCTCGGTAGTCTTGCCGGAGCGAGAAATCAGCTTCCCCTGCCAGGGGCGGCATTTGGTTTCCTGAGCAAAATATTAAAAGTCACAATATTGCGGGGCTTTTTGCAGAAATACCGCTTGCAAAAATACACATTATATGATATAATCAGTTTTGGATATTCCTTTTCAGTGGTTTAACAAATGAACACAGGAGATTATTTTATGAACAATACAGAATTTGTAAGAACTCCCCCGATGGGCTGGAACAGCTGGGACTGCTACGGTGCTGCGGTCAACGAAGCCACAATTCGTTCCAATGCGGAATTTATGGCTAAGCACCTCAAACAGTACGGCTGGCAGTACATCGTTGTCGATATCCAGTGGAGCAACCCTATCGCAAAGAACCACGAATATCAACCCTTCACCGAACTATGCATGGACGAATACTCCAGACTTATCCCGGCCGTGGAGCGCTTCCCCTCCGCCATGGCTGGAAAGGGCTTCACACCGCTTGCAGAGTACGTCCACTCACTTGGACTGAAATTCGGGATCCACATCATGAGAGGTATTCCCCGCCAGGCAGTCCACAAAAACACCGCTATAAAGGGGTCCGCAAAGACCGCCCGGGAGATCGCCAAGACCTCCAGCATATGCCAGTGGAACACCGACATGTACGGCGTGGATCCCGAAAAGGAGGGCGCCCGTGAATACTACGACAGCCTTTTCGAGCTCTACAGCTCCTGGGGCGTGGACTTCATCAAGGTTGACGACATCTGCCGTGAGCTCCCCCATGAGGAAAGCGAGCTCATCATGCTAAGCGAAGCCCTCCGTTCATGCGGACGTGACATGGTGCTGAGCCTCTCCCCCGGCGCTGCGCTCCCCGAAAAGGCAGAGCTCTACAAGCAGGTAAGCAACATGTGGCGCATCACCGACGACTTCTGGGATAACTGGCCGCAGCTTCTCGACATGTTTTCCCGGGCACAGACCTGGTGCATTCACGCCGGTGCAGGTCACTTCCCGGACGCCGACATGCTTCCTGTAGGCGCTATCCTCCAGGACTACGGTCCCAACGGCTGGACGAAATTCACAAAGGACGAGCAGAGGACCATGATGTCCCTCTGGTGCATGATGCGTTCGCCCCTGATGATCGGCGGCGAGCTCACCAAGTGCGATGAATTCACGCTGAGCCTGCTCACCAACACCGACCTTATCGACTGCCTTAACAGCACCCACTCGGCACACCCGCTGTTCCGCAAAACTGTTGACGGCAACGAACAGATAGCCTGGTTCACGACCCACGAGGACGGACGCACTTTCTATGCAGCTCTGTTCAACTGCGGCGAAAGCGAGTGCGAGGTGACCGCCGAACTTCCGGTTTCCTGTAAACTCAGTGCAAAGGAGATCTGGACAGGCGCAGAGGACAGGGTAAACGGCACCGTTTCCGCTGTAGTGAAGCCCCACGGAACAGCAATGTTCCGCCTGACACGTATCTAAGGTGTCACATGAGCAATCTGACCTATGAATATATCCGCCGGAACAAGGATATACAGACCTATATCAACTACGCCGACGCAGCACTCAGCACGATCGGCTACACGGAACACTCCAACGCACATGTGGAGCGTGCTGCGGCGTCCGCCTACATGATACTTACTACCCTGGGCTACGAGCAGCGCACCTGCGAGCTCGCAGAGATAGCGGCGTACATGCACGATATCGGCAACGTTATAAACCGCATTGACCATGCACAGAGCGGTGCTGTAATGGCTTTCCGTCTGCTGGACAACCTCGGCATGCCGGCGGACGAGATCTCTCTCATCGTTTCCGCCATCGGCAACCACGATGAGGGCACCGCAGCCCCGGTCACTCCGATTGCAGCGGCACTCATCATCGCCGACAAGTCTGACGTGCGGCGTTCCCGTGTCCGCTCTGCTGATGGTCCTTTCGTTCCCAGCAGCGAAAATCTCGCAAAGGATATCCACGACCGGGTGAACTACGCCGTGGATAAGTCCTCGCTGTACTTCTCTGAGGACAAGAAGGAACTCATTCTGGAACTCACCATCGACCAGAAGATAAGTTCCATTATGGAATATTTTGAGATCTTCCTCGACCGCATGAAGCTTTGCCGCCGTGCCGCTGAGTTTCTCGGCATTCAGTTCAGGCTGAAAATAAACGATGCTGTTCTGCTGTAAGCAGAGTAAGTTAAAACTAACAGTTATTATTACTGATATATTGCCGGATTTCAGGTGTAATTCCACAACATTTTGATTAATTTCGTGGAAATTTTGAAAAAGCCCTTGAAATTCCGGCAATTATATAGTAAAATATATGTATGGTTTACTGCTTCTCATAGCGAAAAGCGCAATTCCAGTAAAAGGGAGATTTGATAATGATGGGCGTATTCTTATGTCACAGCTATCATAATGCTAATGCGGCTTCTTTTTACAGAATAAGTGCAACCATAACACAATTGTAACCTTTAGCTGTATTCCGCATACAGCTAATTTTTATTTCAGGAGGAAAATACATGTCAGAACAGAAAAAAGTTGGCATAGTAATGGGCAGCGACAGCGATTTTCCTGTTGTCCGCAAGGCGGCGGAGGCTCTCAAGGAGTTCGGAATTCCGTTTGAGATGATGGTGCTTTCCGCTCACCGCTCACCCAGGCAGGTCGCTGAGTTCGCTCAGTCTGCACGGGAGAACGGCTTCGGTGTTATCATCGCAGCCGCAGGAATGGCAGCACACCTCGCAGGAGCCATCGCAGGAAACACTACCCTGCCGGTCATCGCTATCCCTGTCAAGGCAAAGGCTCTGGAGGGCGTGGACGCTCTTCTCAGTTCCGTTATGATGCCTCCGGGAGTTCCGGTAGCAACAGTCGGCATTGACGCCGCTGCGAATGCGGGTTACCTTGCTGCTGAGATACTTTCCGTCAGCGACGCTGCGCTTGCGGACAAGCTCCTGGAATTCAAGAAGAAGCAGAACGAAAAGAACCTTGCCGCTGACGCTAAGATGCAGGAAATGGCAAAGGAAATCTGATAAACCTCCCCTGCCCCGGCAGGGAGAACATACATAAACATAAGGAGATATGACTATGAGCTACACAAAGGCAGAACAGCTTTACGAGGGCAAGGCAAAGAAGGTTTTCGCATGCGCTGAGAACCCTGACTACGTTATCGTTTCCTACAAGGACGACGCTACCGCTTTCAACGGTCTGAAAAAGGGTCAGATACACGGCAAGGGCGTCATCAACAACAAGATGACCAACTACATGTTCGGTCTGCTTGAGAAGGAAGGCATTCCCACCCACCTCATCGAAGAGATCAACGAC
Organism: uncultured Oscillospiraceae bacterium; assembly: GCA_934454435.1. Lineage (GTDB taxonomy): Bacteria > Bacillota > Clostridia > Oscillospirales > Ruminococcaceae > CAG-115. Next base: position 3,577 of record CAKSGA010000087.1, read on the forward strand.
CGTGAGACCGTTGTAAAGAAAGTTGAGATCGTTCCGCTGGAGGTTATCATAAGAAACGTTGCAGCAGGCAGCTTCTCCAAGAAGCTCGGCATTGAGGAGGGCACTCCCCTCAAGACCCCGACTCTGGAGTTCAGCTACAAGAACGATGACCTCGGCGACCCGTTCATCAACAGCTACTATGCGCTCGGCCTGGGTCTTGCTACCCAGGAGGAGATCGACACCATCTCAAAGTACGCTTTTGCTGTAAACAAATTCATGCTCGAATACTTCAAGAAGCTCAACATCGACCTCATCGACTTCAAGATCGAGTTCGGCCGCTTCCATGGTCAGATAATCCTCGCTGACGAGATCTCTCCGGATACATGCCGCTTCTGGGATTCCACCACTCACGAGAAGCTGGACAAGGACCGCTTCCGCAGGGATATGGGCGGCGTAGAGGACGCTTATCAGGAGATCATGCGCCGTATCTTCGGCGAAAACAAGTGATCGCCCTTACCCTTAATTGATCGGAACCTAGGGAATCGGGATATTTTGCTGACTTTCCGGAGCAGGCGGCTGCCTGCCCCGGAATAGTTGGTACAGACAGAGAAAAGGCGGTATTACTTTATGGGCGGATTTTTCGGAGCAGCTGCTGAAAACAACTGCATAAGCGATGTATTTTTCGGCACGGACTACCATTCACACCTCGGCACACGCAGGGGCGGCATGACTGCCTACTCCCCTGAAAAGGGCTTCCAGAGAAGCATTCACAGCATTGAGAACTCTCCCTTCCGCACGAAGTTCGAGAGCGATGTTGTGGGCATGACCGGCAACCTCTGCATAGGCAGTATCAGCGATACTGACCCGCAGCCGATCCTGCTGAAATCCAGGCTTGGCACCTATGCAGTCTGCAACATCGGCATAATCAACAATAATGACGAGCTCTGTGAGGAGCTTCTCAGCAAGTCCAGCGCCAGCTTTGAAACGATGAGCAGCGGAAAGGTCAATTCTTCCTCGCTCATCGGCGCACTTATCGCACAGAAGGACAATATTGTGGACGGCATACGCTATGCTCAGGATAGGATAGCCGGTACGATGTCGCTGCTGATACTCACCGAGGATGGCATCATCGCCGCCCGGGACAAGAACGGCAGACTGCCTATTATAATAGGTAGGCGTGACGATGGCTACTGCGTGTCCTTTGAGAGCTTCGCATTCCAGAAGCTGGGATATGATATCTACCGTGAAATGCTCCCCGGCGAGATCGTAAAGATCACGTCCAAGCGTGCAGAGGTGCTCAGCGAGGGTCACCAAAAGGATCTCAAGATATGCACCTTCCTGTGGACCTACTACGGCTACCCGAACTCGGTCTACGAGGGCGTGACTGTAGAAACAATGCGTACCCGCAACGGTGAGATCATGGCAGAGCACGATATCCAGAACGGTAGCCTGCCCGATGTTGACTTCATCTGCGGCGTACCGGATTCCGGCGTTCCGCATGCAATAGGCTATGCGAACCGCAGCGGTATCCCGTTCGCTCGTCCTTTTATAAAGTATACCCCCACATGGCCCCGCAGCTTCATGCCGCAGAGCCAGTCCATGAGAAACAAGGTTGCAAAGATGAAGCTTATTCCCGTTCACGAGCTTATCGAGGGAAAAAAGCTGCTGTTCATAGACGACAGTATCGTAAGAGGAACACAGATGCGTGAAACAGTTGAGTTCCTGTATGCGAACGGCGCAAAGGAAGTGCATATGCGCTCCGCATGTCCGCCGATCATGTACGGGTGCAAGTACCTCAACTTCTCACGCAGCAATTCCGAACTGGACCTCATCGCACGCCGCATAATCCACGAATTCGAGGGTGAAGAGGGCGTGAAGTACATAAGCGAATACAGCGATACGAACACCGAGCGTGGCAAGCGCCTGCGTGCTGAGATATGCAAGCGCCTCAAGCTCACATCGCTGGAATTCCAGTCACTTGAGGGTACCATACGTGCTGTCGGACTTCCGGAAAGCGGGCTTTGCAGCTACTGCTGGAACGGAAAGGAATGATATACTTTGTCAGGTAATATCCACGAGGAATGCGGTGTTTTCGGCATTTACTGCAATGAACCCGCCGATGTTGCGCACTCTACCTACTTCGGGCTGTATGCGCTTCAGCACAGGGGGCAGGAAAGCTGCGGCATAGTTGTGAACGACCGTGGCGTTTTCAAGACCCACAAGGGGCTCGGGCTGGTGAACGAGGTGTTCAACGAACGTGCGCTTTCTGAGTTCGGTCAGGGCAAGATAGCAGTCGGTCATGTGCGCTACTCCACAACGGGTAACGTCAACACTGCCAACTGCCAGCCCATGACCGTCCGCCATGTAAAGGGTGCGCTCGCCATCGCTCACAACGGAAATCTCATAAACGCCCTCGACCTGCGCAGGCAGTATGAGATGAAGGGCGCAATTTTCCACAGCACAAGCGACACCGAGGTCATTTCCTACGCCATTACCGAGGCACGCCTTGAAACGGCTTCCATTCAGGAGGCGGTCGAAAAGGCAATGTATAAGATAAAGGGAGCCTACTCCCTGGTGATAATGTCACCGAAAAAGCTCATTGCGGCAAGGGACCCCCAGGGCTTCCGCCCGCTGTGCCTGGGCAGATTACCGGACGATGCCGGGTACGTGTTCGCCTCTGAAAGCTGTGCGCTGGACTGTATTGGCGCAGAGTTCGTAAGGGATATCGAGCCCGGTGAGATCGTCGTTGCGGACGAGAACGGCATTCAGAGCATAAAGACCCACTGCGGTCAGAAGAGCTCGCTGTGCGTGTTTGAGTTCATATATTTCGCACGTCCCGACTCAGTTATCGAGGGCGCCAGCGTTCATCGTGCCAGACTTCGTGCCGGGCATTACCTTGCGTTGGAGCACCCGGTTCAGGCGGACGTCGTTATCGGCTGTCCCGACAGCGGACTTGACGCTGCGCTCGGGTTCGCTCAGCAGAGCGGAATTCCCTACGGCGTTGGCTTCGTGAAGAACCGCTACATCGGCAGAACGTTCATTCAGCCAACCCAGGGCATGCGTGAGAATTCCGTCAAGATCAAGCTGAACGCAGTCAGAGAAACCGTAAAGGGCAAGCGTGTAGTCCTGATAGACGACAGTATCGTAAGAGGTACCACCTCCGCCAAGGTCGTGAAGCTGCTGCGCCATGCGGGTGCAAAGGAGATACACATGCGCATCTCTTCCCCGCCGTTCATCAGCGAATGCTTCTTCGGGACTGACATCGACAGCAAGGAGAACCTCATTGCGAACAAGCATTCAGTTGAGGAGATCGCAGAGCTCATCGGCGTTGACTCACTGGGATTTCTCAGCACGGACAGCGTCGTGAAGATTGCAGAGAACGCAGGCTGCGGCTTCTGCACGGGCTGCTTCACAGGGGAATACCCCGTGGAAGTCCCAAAAGAGATACCCAAGGACAAATTTGAAATGAAATTTGACGAATAAATGAAATTAAGGCTGCTCCGTGCACTGCGGCGCTCCTTATAGAAAGGGCAGTAAAATGAAAAGTTACAGCGAAAGCTACAAGGCAGCGGGAGTTGACGTTACCGCAGGCTACGAGTCAGTACGTCTTATGAAGGAGCATGTCGCAAGGACCAACACCCCCGGCTGCATTTCCGGCATAGGCGGCTTCGGCGGTCTGTTCATGCCTGACCTCACCGGAATGAAGGAGCCTGTTCTTGTAAGCGGCACTGATGGCGTTGGCACAAAGCTCAAGCTCGCAATGCTGATGAACAAACACGACACCATCGGTATAGACGCAGTTGCAATGTGCGTGAACGACATCATCTGCTGCGGCGCAAAGCCGCTGTTCTTCCTGGATTACATCGCCATCGGCAAGGTAGTTCCCGAAAAGGTTGCAGAGATCGTAAAGGGCGTTGCTGACGGCTGCGTTATGGCAGGCTGCGCACTGGTCGGCGGCGAGACCGCAGAGCACCCCGGCATGATGGCAGAGGACGAATACGACATCGCAGGCTACAGCACCGGTATCGTTGACAAGTCCAGGATACTTGACGCTTCCGCTATCAAGCCCGGCGACGCTATCGTTGGTATCGCTTCCAGCGGCGTTCACTCCAACGGCTTCTCACTGGTAAGAAAGGTGTTCAACGTAAACGAGCAGAACCTTAAGACATTCTACCCCGAGCTCGGCACCTCCCTCGGCGATGCACTGCTGAAGCCCACCAGAATTTATGTCAAGCCCGTACTGGACGTTATCTCCAAGATCACTGTGAAGTCCATCAGCCACATCACCGGCGGCGGCTTCTACGAGAACATTCCCCGGGCTCTGCCTGAGGGCATCGCTGCGAAGATCGACAAGAACAGCTACGAGGTTCCCGCTATCTTCAAGCTCCTCCAGAAGACCGGCAATATCTCCGAGCACGACATGTACAATACATTCAACATGGGTATCGGCATGATGATGGTAGTAGATAAGGCTGACGCTGCAAAGGCTGTCGAAATACTCAAGGCAAACGGCGAAAACGCATTCATCATCGGTGAAACCGTTGCCAGCAACGAGGGCGTTATAATAGAATAATGTTCGGCTGGTTCAGGAAAAAGACCGCTGCTCCCTTTCCCGGGGAGCAGTGCGTTGTCGATATTTCAGAGAATGGCATGACCATCAACGGCACGAAGCTGGAGGTCCTGGTACACCTGGACGCTGCGGAAAAGCTGCTGGGCACTCCCCGGAGCGCAAAGTACCGCACCACCCGTGAAAGCCGGGAGTTCCTCGAGCAGACGCACGGGGACGGCATGGTGTCCAACCGTGTGAACTACGCCTGGGATGACCTCGGCATTTACTGCTACACCATGAACGGCAAGGTGATCGAGTGCTTCGGCTTCATGTTCCGCAATGACCCGGAACTCGACCTGAAACACTCCCCGGCGAAAATGTTCAGCGGAACTCTGACGATATGCGGCAGGCCCTGGCAGGAAGCAATAAGGCTGGGTGATGACTGCGAGGTTCTGCGGGAGCTCAATGTCGGGAGCTGCCTTATCACGGCTGAATATTCCGACCCGTTCTGCGGAGAGATACCGGACGAGGGCGGCTACAACTGCATTGAAGTTCAGCTCGGGCGGTGATGTTCACATCAACAGGAGGCAAATATGAAGAATATAGTGGTGCTTGTATCCGGCGGAGGAACCAATCTCCAGGCTCTTATCGATGCCGAAAGGCGTGGGGAGATACATAATGGCAGGATCACCTGCGTTATCGCAAGCAAGCCTGACGCCTATGCGCTGGAACGTGCAGCAAGCAACGGTATAAAGACCCGTGTGCTAGCCCGCAGGGAATTCCCGGACGTGAAGAGCTACAGCAAGGCAATGCGTGACGCACTTGTGGAGGAGCAGGCAGACCTGGTGGTTTACGCCGGGTTCATGACTATCCTGGATGAGCAGGTGTGCGACGCATTTCCGAACAGGATGATAAACATTCACCCGGCGCTTATCCCGAGCTTCTGCGGCAAGGGGTTCTACGGGCTCCACGTTCACGAAGCCGCTCTGGCAAAGGGCGTGAAGGTATCGGGCGCCACTGTGCATTTCGTCACTGCAGACTGTGACGCAGGTCCCATAATCCTCCAGAAAGCGGTCGGGGTCAGGAACGGCGACACCCCCGAAACACTCCAGAAGCGCATTATGGAAGAGGCGGAGTGGAAGCTGCTGCCGAGAGCCGTTTCGCTGTTCTGCGAGGATAAGATAATAGTTAAGAACGGCGTCACCGAGGTACTGGAATGAATGAGAACAGGTTCACCGGAAAAGCCGGGTACTATGCTAAGTTCCGTCCCTCCTACCCTACCGCCGTGGTCGACCGTCTTTATGGGCTCACCCATGCGGAAAACGTTGCAGACATAGGCGCAGGCACAGGGAAGTTCACGGAAAAGCTGCTCACCAAGCCCTGGAGCGTCACGGCGGTCGAGCCGAATGCCGACATGTGCCGGGAGCTGCTGAAATGCGTGGGCGGCAAGGCAGAGATAGTCACAGCTTCTGCTGAGGATACGGGTCTGCCGGCGCACTCTTTCGGGCTTATTACGGCAGCGCAGGCATTCCACTGGTTCGACCCTGACAAGTTCCGTGAGGAATGCAAGCGGCTGCTTACGCCGGAGGGACGTGTAGCGATAGTGTTCAACAGCCGCATGAAAGGCGCCATAAGCCAGCAGCGGGACGAGATATTCAACAGGTACTGTCCGGAATTCACAGAGCGCAGAGGTCACATGGGCAGGCGTACTGACGAAGACGGTGACGCTTTCCTGCGAAATGAGTATTTTTCGCAGGTGGAGGTTTTCCAGATGGAAACTCCGGTGATGATGACCCGGGAGGAATTCATAGGGAACTCGCTGTCAAAGTCCTACTCGCCGCTTGAAACCGACCCGAACTACAACTCATTTATCACGGAACTGCGTGAGCTGTTCGACAAATACCACAGATACGGCAGGGTTTCCGTAAGTTATACGACCAACTGCTATGCAGGAAAATTCTGAAAGGATATATGACATGAACTACATTGAGCTTGACAAGGAACTGAATTCCCTTTCATACCACGGCAGAGGAATTATCATCGGCAAGTCCCCGGACGGAAAGAAGGCAGTCACCGCTTATTTCATCATGGGAAGAAGCGAAAACAGCCGCAATCGTGTGTTCGTTGAGGACGGCGAGGGTATCCGCACCCAGGCGTTCGACCCCTCCAAGATGGTAGACCCGCACCTCATCATCTACGCTCCGGTGCGT
>CAKSGA010000088.1 GCA_934454435.1 uncultured Oscillospiraceae bacterium
GCTTAAGGTTGTCAACTGCGTCGAAAATAGCATCCTTGTCCTCCTGCATGTCCTTGTTGTATGCGAGGGGCAGACCCTTCATCATGGTGAGCAGCGTTACATTGTCGCCGATGACCCTTGCGGTCTTGCCACGTATAAGCTCGGTGACGTCAGGGTTCTTCTTCTGCGGCATGATGCTTGAGCCGGTGGAGAAGCGGTCGGAGAGTTCGATGAACTTGAACTCCCAGCTGCACCACATGATGATCTCCTCAGAGAACCTTGAAAGGTGCATCATGCAGATGGAGATCGCACTTGCAAGCTCAATGCAGAAATCACGGTCGGAAACGCCGTCCAGCGAATTCACCATGGGACCGTTCATTTCAAGGAGCTCAGCGGTGCGGTCACGATTTATGTGGTAGGTAGTTCCGGCGAGGGCGCAGCTTCCCAGAGGGGAAACGTTCATTCTGCGGAGGGTGTCGTCAAAGCGCTCGATATCCCTGAGCAGCATCTGCGCATAAGCCATCATGTGGTGACCGAATGTGATGGGCTGGGCACGCTGGAGATGTGTGTAGCCCGGCATGATCGTGTCTGTGTTCTTCTCAGCGATGTCGCACAGCACTTTCACGAGGGATACCACCAGCTCACGCAGACCCTTTATTTCGTCACGCAGGTACAGACGGATATCGAGCGCCACCTGGTCGTTTCTGGAACGGGAGGTGTGCAGGCGCTTTCCTACGTCGCCGAGGCGCTTTGTAAGCTCCGCCTCAATGAACATGTGGATATCCTCAGCGGTCATATCGAACCGGAGTTTTCCGCTCTCGATATCCGCCAGTATCTCCTTGAGTCCGCCGATGATCTCCAGGCTGTCGCTCATGCTGATTATGCCCTGTTCGCCGAGCATGGTGGCGTGTGCGATGCTTCCCTGAATATCCTGTCTGTACATCCTGCCGTCAAAGGCGATGGACGAATTGAAAGCGTTCACTCTGCTGTCTACACCCTGGGAGGAGCGTCCCGCCCACATCATTTCTGCCATAAAACTACCTCTTTATTTCTAATTTGTATCCTTGTCAAATAAAAGATCAAAGAGCGGAAAGACGAGCTTCCCGCTCTTGATCTTACTCTGTTGAATTACTTCTTGTTTCTCTCAGCGTCGAGCAGGGCCTTTACGTGGATAGGCAGACCGAACAGGTTGATAAATCCTGCGGAATCCTTCTGGTCGTAAACATCGTCCTCATCAAAGGAAGCGAAGTCCTTGCTGTATAGGGTGTACGGAGATGTAACGCCGGCGTTGATGATGTTGCCCTTGTAGAGCTTCAGCTTAACGTCGCCGGTGCAGGTCTCCTGGGTCTTGTCAACGAATGCGTCCATAGCCTCACGCAGGGGAGTGTACCACTGACCGTTGTATACGATGTCAGCATACTTCTGAGCCAGGCCAGCCTTGTAGTGCTGTGTCTCCTTGTCAAGGCAGATGGTTTCGAGAACCTCATGAGCGTGGTAGAGAATGGTTCCGCCGGGAGTCTCATAAACGCCTCTGGACTTCATGCCGACCAGACGGTTCTCAACTACGTCATACAGACCGATGCCGTTCTCGCCGCCGAGCTTGTTCAGAGCCTTGATGAGCTTAACGCCGTCCATCTTCTCGCCGTTGAGAGCGGTAGGAATGCCCTTTTCAAAGTGGATAGTAACATATGTGGGCTTGTCGGGAGCCTGCTCGGGAGAAACGCCGAGCTCCAGGAAGCCGGGCTTGTTGTACTGCGGCTCGTTTGCCGGATCCTCAAGGTCAAGACCCTCGTGGGAAAGGTGCCACAGGTTCTTATCCTTGGAGTAGTTGGTCTCACGTGTGATCTTGATCGGAACGTTGTGAGCCTCTGCATATTCGATCTCCTGCTCACGGGACTTGATGTTCCAGATTCTCCAGGGAGCGATGATCTGCATTTCAGGAGCCAGTGCCTTGATGGTGAGCTCAAAACGTACCTGGTCGTTGCCCTTGCCGGTGCAGCCGTGGCAGATAGCGTCAGCGCCTTCCTTGCGTGCGATCTCAACGATACGCTTAGCGATAGGAGGACGTGCGAAAGAAGTACCGAGCAGATAGCCCTCATACTTTGCGCCTGCCTTCAGGGTCGGGAAGATGAAGTCGTTGACAAATTCGTCCTGGATATCTTCAATGTACAGCTTGGAAGCACCGGTCTTCTTTGCTCTCTCCTCAAGACCCACGATCTCGGAATCCTGACCAACGTTGCCTGCAACGCAGATAACTTCGCAGCCGGGATAATTCTCGTGCAGCCAGGGAATGATGATGGAGGTGTCAAGACCGCCGGAGTAAGCCAGTACTATTTTTTTGATTTCTTTAGCCATGATGTTCTATCTCCTTATGATTTTGTGAGATATTCAGGTGCGTTCTGCGCCCGTTATCTTTTTTACATTCTTAATTATACTCTTTTTCTCCGTTTTGTCAAGGGGTAAAATACCAATGCATGAATATTATGCATATTTTTTTGGCTTTTTTGAATAAACATCATAAGAGATTTCATGCAATTGCTTTGTTTATGCCGTTCAGCCTGCCCTGCAATATTGTTTTACATGAATAATATACTGCTATATGAATATTCAGAAAAATTCAATACCCCCTTGACAAAATTGTTGTTCATGTTTATAATATTATTATGAACACGCTCACGGTATGATGGGCTTTTTACGGAGGTATTCACCATGAAGATGAACGAAAAGATCGAGATCATTCTCAGCAGAAAGCGCATACGCAAGACTGACTTTGCGCACAGCGTGGGTGTGACATACAGGGCATTCGCCAATTACATGAACGGTACCCGAAGGCCCCGTGCGGATACGCTCAACAGGATCGCAGAGCAGCTTCAGCTCACGCCGGAGTTCCTGAAGGACGACACCCAGGAGCTGGAACTCACCATTGAGGAGCGCTTTATAAAAAAGTACTGCAACACCGAGGCTGACAAGGCCCAGGCGGCGCAGTTCCTTGCGCAGTCAAGGGGACTCTTTGCGGGAAATTCACTCAACGAAGATGACAAGGAAGCGCTTTTCCGCTGCCTGTGGGATATCTATGAGGACTCCCGTAGGAATAATAAATAATGTATGGAAATGATCAGACAGACTGCGGCACAGCTCCGCAGAAAATTCGGCGGCAGGAGCATTTTTGAAACCGCTGAGAACTCCGGCGCAAATGTCTGGTTCAGGGAGCTGGGTTCGCTGAAAGGGTTCTACATCTGCGAGAACGGCTGCCGCTATATAATAGTAAACCAAGCGCTGGACGACCTGGTGGCAAAGACCGTGTGCGCCCATGAGCTCGGGCATGATATGCTGCACCGGGAGCTTTCAGCGGGGGGGATGCGGGAGAACACGCTGTTCCTCACAAATAATAAAACGGAGCGGGAAGCGAACCTTTTCGCTGCGGAGATGCTGGTGACTGACCGTGAAGCGCTCTCCGTGCTGGAGTACGCTCCGGATACCGAGCAGGCAGCCTATGAGCTTGGCGTGATGCCCGAGATACTGCAATACAAGCTGGAAATGCTGAACGAAGCGGGCTACAGCTTCAATGTCAGCGGTACCGCCAGCGATTTTCTGAAGTAAAGGAATGACCGTTTTTGGATATACTGAACACATTAAAGGAACTCACCAGCGTGACCGGCGTTTCCGGGTTGGAGGATGACGCCGCCGGCGCTGCTCTGGAGCTCCTGAAGAAATACGCACCGGACGCATCAACAGACCCCTCCGGGAACGTCACAGCGCTTATAAAGTGCGGCGACCCGTCTGCTAAAACGCTCATGCTGGACGCACACATCGACCAGATAGGTCTGATAGTCACCTATATTGACGGCGACGGCTTTCTGAAAGTCGGGAACTGCGGCGGACCGGACCTGAAGATCCTGCTGGCGCAGAGCGTTACGGTGCATGGCAGGGAGGACGTAAAGGGTGTTATTTCTACCCTGCCGCCGCATGTTTCGCCGGATCACAGTAAGGTCCCGGCGGTGGGAGAACTCACTATTGACATTGGTATGACCCGGGAGCAGGCAGAGCGCATCATAGCCCCCGGCGACCGTGTAACGGTGAACTCCGGGCTCCGGCAGCTGGCGGGTGACTGCGTTTCTGCACCCTCGGTCGATGACCGCAGCGGCGTCTGCGCTATTCTTGCGGCGCTGGACATGCTCGACCTTTCCAGGCTGAAATATAACCTTGCCGTGTGCTTCTCCGCCCAGGAGGAAACCGGGGAACGTGGCGTAAAGCCGGCTGCGTTCAGAGTTCAGCCGGACGAGGCCATCGCCGTGGACGTGTCTTTCGGAAGAACTCCCGACAGTCTGCCGCAGGACACCGCAGAAATGGGGAGCGGCGTCATGATAGGTATGTCCGCAGCCCTTGACCGGGGAATGTCAGAAGCGCTCCGGGAGCTGGCAAAGTCCCGCAGAATACCGTTCACCATGGAGATAATGCCGTCCTCCACCGGCACGAATGCGGACAGCATAGCCGTCAGCGGACGTGGAGTGAAGTGCTGCACGCTCTCGATCCCCATAAGATACATGCACACGCCCATTGAAACAGTGCGCCTGTGTGATATCGAAAACAGCGCAAGGCTTATTGCAGCATACGCAGGAGGTGAGCTCAATGGCTGACTTTATCGAAAGAGTTCTTGAAATATGTGCCCTTGACGGAACCTCCGGCGATGAGAGCACAGTGCGTGACTATATATGCTCCCGTATCTCTGCTGACGAGGTCACGACAGATAACCTCGGGAACCTGCTGGTGTTCAAAAAAGGCAGAAAGACTCCAAAGAACCGCATCATGTTCGCAGCACACATGGACGAGGTCGGGTTTATGGTGACGGACATAACGGAGGACGGGTTCCTGCGGTTTGGTGCTGTCGGCGGCGTTGACCCGAGGGTGGTTCTCGGCAGGGGACTGCGGTTCAGGAACGGGATCGTCGGCGTGGTGGGCACCAAGGCGGTCCACCAGCAGTCGGAGGAGGAGCGCAAAAAGGCGCCGGAGTTCACCGAAATGCTGATAGACATTGGCGCTTCTGGACGTGAGGAAGCTGAAAAGCTGGTCCAGCGGGGCGACTGTGCTGTGTTCGACAGCGACGCATTCCGCTTCGGAGATGGCTTCGTGAAGAGCAAGGCCCTGGACGACCGTGCGGGCTGCCTTATCATGATGGACATGATAAACGGCGAGCCGGAATATGACGCCTGGTACGCTTTCACGGTGCAGGAGGAAGTCGGTACCCGGGGAGCGAAAGCGGCGGCATTCACTGTTGAGCCGGATATCGCAGTTGTTCTTGAAACAACCACAGCCTGCGACATTCCCGGGAGCTCCGGCGACAAGAGGGTCTGCGAGCTCGGAAAGGGGTGCGTGGTTTCGTTCATGGACCGGGGAACTATCTACGACCATGAACTGTATACCATCGCAAGAAGCACGGCGGATAACCTCGGGATACCGAATCAGACCAAGACTGTGATAGCCGGCGGAAACGACAGCGGCGCCATTCATGTCAGCCGTGGAGGAGTGCGCACCTGCGCACTTTCGGTGCCGACACGCTACCTGCATTCACCGTCCTGCACAGCTAAGGAGAGCGACATCGAAGCAACCGCAAAGCTGGCTTCGGCGGTGCTGGGGGCGTTTGCTGAGCTGTGACGGAGCGGATTTATACGGCGGAGCAGTTTCGGGAGCTACCGGAGCACGGGGTGGAAGCACAGAAGATACGTGCTCTGTTCCGGGCATACGGCGGGAACTACGATTTCTGCCGCTTCTTCAAACACGGCGGGACATACCTTGCGGCGCTGGACGGTTCCTTTGTGATTGCAGAGAAACCTGGTTATGACCCGGAGGAGCTTGCGCAGTTCCTTTTGATGCATGGCTTTGCTGATTTGTTTTGCTCAGAGAAGATGGGGGAGGCGCTCAGACCGATTCTCTGTGCGGAGTTCACACCGGTCCTCCTGATGGAGTATACCGGTGAAAAGTCCGGCGGTCTGCCGGAGGAACGTCAGCCGTCCGAGGCCTGGGATATCATCGGAAGCCGCTTTGATATCCCGTTCGAGCCATGGTATCTTGATATGTCCCACAGGGTGCGGCATGGAGTTACAAGGTGCTTTTCAGACGGAAGGGCGGCGCTGGTCGTCCAGCATGAGATAAACGGCGAAGCGCTGATCTCGCAGGTCTGCGTACTGAAAGATTTTGAGCGCTGCGGATATGCCGGAGAGCTTGTGAGGGAAGTCAGCGGAGCACTGCCAGGCAGGGTGCAGGTCATATGTGAGGACTTCCTGACCGGGTTCTATGAAAAGTGCGGATACCGGGTCGTCTCCAAAAAGTTCGTGGCAACTCTGGTCTAGTTTCGTCAGAATGCATATAGAATTACCTCTGTTTTTGTGTTATAATAACAAGGATAACGCAAAAACGGAGGTTTTTATGAGCACAGCGAACGATTTTACCGAGGGGCGCATATTCCCGAAGCTGATAAAATTCATGCTTCCAATTCTCGGCGCACTGATTCTTCAGGCAATGTACGGGGCGGTGGATATACTTGTTGTAGGGCAATTCGGCAGCAGCGAGGGAATTTCAGCCGTGTCCACTGGCAGCAACCTGGTCAACATGGTGACTTTCACAGCAGCGGGCTTTACTATGGGCGTCACTATACTCATGGGCAGATATCTCGGTGAGAAACGCCCGGAGCGTCTGGGTAAGGTCATTGGCGGTGCCATCTGCTTTTTTGTGGTGCTGAGCGTAGTGATATCTGCGGTCATGCTTATCTTTGCAAAGCAGCTTTCGCAGCTCATGCAGGCTCCGGAGGAAGCGCTGAACTCCACAGTGACCTATGTCATGATATGCGGCGGCGGAACGCTGTTCATTATGGCGTACAACTTTATCAGCAGTATTTTTCGTGGACTCGGCAACTCTAAACTTCCGCTGATTTTCGTAGGCATTGCCTGCGTTGTGAATATCATCGGCGACCTGCTTTTCGTAGCGGTGTTCAATATGAACGTTGCCGGTGCGGCGCTCGCTACGGTGCTTGCTCAGGCGGTCAGCGTGTTTATGTCGCTGCTGATAATACGCCGCCAGAAGCTGCCATTCACCCTGAAACGTGAGGATATCCGCTTCAATGAGGAAGTCCCCAGAATGATACGTGTGGGCGCTCCGATCGCAGTGCAGGAGCTCCTGACGCAGCTCTCTTTCCTGGCTCTGTGCGCTTTTATCAACAAACTGGGTATCGACCAGTCCTCGGGGTACGGAGTTGCCAACAAGCTGGTGGCGTTCATCATGCTGGTGCCGTCGTCGCTCATGCAGTCGCTGGCGAGCTTCGTTGCGCAGAATTTCGGTGCAGGAAAGGAAAAGCGTGCCCGTCAGACAATGCTGTGCGGCATGGCGATAGGGGGCTCGGTCGGCGTGGTAATCTCGCTGCTGGCTGTATTCGCCGGAAATTACATGTCAATGATATTCACGCCGGAGCCCTCCTATATCGAGCAGTCTGCGGCGTATCTTCTGGGCTTTTCCCTGGAGCCTGTCGTAACAAGTATTCTGTTCAGCTTTATCGGCTACTTCAACGGCCACAGCCAGACTTTATTCGTGATGATACAGGGACTTTCACAGACATTCCTTGTGCGTCTGCCCGTGTCCTATATCATGAGTATCCAGCCTGACGCAAACCTTACCATGATAGGACTTGCAGCACCCTCTGCAACGATATTCGGCATAATCATCAATCTGATATATTTTGTATGGTACACAAAGAAGCTGCGCCATACGCATCCGGAACTGGAGCATTGACATGGAAAACGGAAACACGAACTGGAGCCAGTCGGTGACGGCTGTTGTGATAAGGGACGGGCAGGTGCTGCTCGCACGGCATACATACGGCGCAGGGAAAGGGCTGCTGATAATCCCGGGCGGCTATCTCAACTACGGCGAAATGCCGGAGGAAGCATTGGTCCGGGAATTCCTTGAGGAAACCGGAATACGAATAAGACCCCTGGAGCTTATCGGAATGCGCTTCAATGCAAAGGACTGGTACGCTGCGTTCCGTGCGGAGTATGTTTCCGGGGAGGCTCATACGGACGGTGATGAAAACAGCGAAGTCCTCTGGCTGGACGTTGAGGAAGCCCTGACCCGAAGCGACGTCCCTGACCTTACAAAGAAGCTGATACAGTGTGCGATGTCCGGCGGGTTTCATGTAGTGCCCTATATCGGCAAAAATCCGCCTTATGTTCTCTATGGAGCTGAATAAATAGTTCCGGTGCTGAAAAGTACCGGAATTTTTTTTGAAAAAACCCCTTGACAAATGTGGTCTATTGTGGTAGACTAAATACAGAAAGGGGGTCTATTTAAGTAGACCTAAGGAGGTGAATCTAATGGAGAACATCAAACAGCTTCCGGAAAGTGAGATGAAGCTGCTGGAGCTCATATGGAAGTCGCAGCCGGTGAGGTCCGGGGAGCTGGTAACAGCAGCATTCAGCGAGTACGGGTGGAAGAAATCCACGGTGTACACGATACTGAAGAAGCTGGTCACGAAAGGGCTTGCGGTCAACGAGAACTCAGAGATAACGGCGACTCACAATAGGGAAGAGGTGCTGTCTGAGAAGTCTGAAGATGTTATCGAGAGGAGCTACGGCGGGTCGCTGCCAATGTTCCTGGCGGCGTTTCTGAGCCGTGAGAGGCTCACAAAAAAGGAAGCCGAGGAGCTAAAGAAGCTGATAGACGACTACACGGAGGAGGTGTGAATATGGAGAATTTTCTTGAAACTCTTGTCAGAATGAGCATATCCGGAGCGCTTATTTCCGTGGTGATAATGCTGCTGAGAATACCGTTCCGTAAGGCTCCACGGAAGTATTCATACATGCTGTGGGGAATTCTCGGGGTGCGGCTGCTCTGTCCGTTTTCGCTGCCGAGCCCGGCGAGCCTTTTCAACCTTTTGCGTTCCAATGACGGAAGTTCCGGAACGGAGGTTATAACGAACCGCATTACAGCGCCGTTTGTCGAGTATCATGAGCTCCAGGTGGGACAGGTGCAGCAGTCTGTGCAGATCACCCAGTCTATAACGCTTACTCAGGTGCTTTTCTGGATATGGGCAGCGGGAGCAGTGATATTCGCAGTTTACATGCTGATGACTTATATCTGGCTCCGCAGGAGGGTCGCAGGAGCGGTCCGCATTTCTGACGATATCTATGAGTGCAATGGTATCCCGACAGCGTTCGTGATGGGCGTGATCCGCCCGAGGATATATCTTCCCGCCGGTCTGGGAAGTCAGGACAAAGACTTCATAACAGCGCATGAACGGACGCATATCCGCCGCAGGGACAACATTATAAAACCATTGGCGGTGCTCATTCTGTGCGTCCACTGGTTCAATCCGCTGGTGTGGGTGTCCTTTTTCCTGATGGTGAGGGATATGGAGATCTCCTGCGATGAACGTGTGGTGTGCGGGCTTGATGTCCAGTCCCGCAAGGAATATGCGAACGCTCTTCTGAATATGTCGGCAAAGCAGAGCCGGCTCACGGGCGTTCTGGCATTCGGCGAGAGCAGCATAAAGCAGCGCATAAAGAGCGTCCTGAGCCCCAGAAAACCCACTCTCTGGATTAGCATTGCAGTTGTAGCAGTCATCGTTATCGCAGCAGTATGCCTGCTGACTGACGCCCGGAAGAGCCCTGAAAGCTCCTCCCCGGAACCTCCGGAAAGTCTGACTTCATCGCAGGAAGAGCAGACTGTCCCTGCCGCAGAAACCACATCAGAGTCTGAAACGTCTGTTTCGGTTTCTGACGTTTCGGAGTCCGTGGAAGCACCGGAGCTCGTGAAACCTCCGCTGCTGACTGAAGAGAACGCAGCCGCCACGGTGCAGAAGATACTGGGTTCGTTCCAGTTGACGGAAGAAAGCGGAAATCTGTGCATATCCTTCGACATGCCGGACTATATACCGGAGTCGTCTGACGGAAAAACGCAGCTTTACATATCTCTTGGTGTCGATTATTATATGGGCGGGGGAACATATTCCCACGACCGCCTGCTGGATAATAAGATAATGGAACCGAGCGGCAGTTACAGCACTGTGATCGTTCCGGATGGCAAGGAGTTCCTGGGATCTATGCTGCGGGCGGCGTTCATGACCGACATCGGCGATAATGCCTATCGCACATTCTATGCCGATTATGTAGAGCTCAGTCCGTCTGATGTCGGTGCAGGACCTGTTTCCCCGAAAAAGGCAGAGGTTGACGGAGCAACGATAAGGTACACGTTCTCCGGCGATAACTGGGTAGTCCGGTTCAATGACTTCCCGGCGGATATGACG
>CAKSGA010000089.1 GCA_934454435.1 uncultured Oscillospiraceae bacterium
CGTTAAATCAGTACGGGAGTACTATTGAGAGGGGATCAAACCTTCTCGTGAGTACCATAGTATGCGTTGAGGTACATCTGCTTGATTTCCTTGAAGAGCGGGAATCTCGGGTTAGCACCGGTGCACTGGTCATCGAATGCCTGCTCAACCATTGCGTCAAGTCTGTTGAGGAAGTCCTTCTCGTCAACGCCGTAGTCCTTGATGGTCTTCTTAACGCCGATTCTATCCTTGAGCTCGTCGATCTTCTTGATCAGACCTTCAACCTTAGCCTCATCGTTCTTGCCGGTTACGCCGAGGAACTCAGCAACTTCAGCATAACGACGCATGGTGTGCGGGTGAGTATACTGAGAGAATGTACCCATCTTAGCAGGAGCCTCAGCGCTGTTGAAGCGGATAACTTCATCAATCAGCAGAGCGTTAGCGATACCGTGGGGCAGGTGGTGGAAGGCACCCAGCTTATGAGCCATGGAGTGGCAAACACCCAGGAATGCGTTAGCAAATGCCATACCTGCCATTGTAGCTGCGTTAGCCATGTTCTCACGAGCAACCGGATCATATACACCGGAGATAGCGGAATCATAAGCAGCGGGCAGGTTGTCGAAGATAAGCTGCAGGGACTTCAGAGCCAGGCCGTCAGTGAACGGAGTAGCCATAACAGAAGCATAAGCCTCGAGGCAGTGTGTAACAGCATCGATACCGGAAGCGGAGGTCAGACCTCTCGGACCGGTCTTCATCATATCAGCATCAACGATAGCCATCTTAGGCATCAGCTGATAGTCAGCCAGCGGGTACTTAACGCCAGTGGTCTGGTCAGTGATAACTGCGAACGGAGTAACCTCGGAACCAGTACCGGCAGAAGTAGGAACAGCGATGAAGTAAGCCTTCTCGCCCATGTTCGGGAATGTGTAGACTCTCTTACGGATATCAATGAAACGCATAGCCATATCCATGAAGTCAGCCTCGGGGTGCTCATAAAGAACCCACATGATCTTACCAGCATCCATTGCGGAACCGCCGCCGACAGCGATGATGCAGTCCGGCTCGAACTTTCTCATAGCCTCAGCACCCTTCTGAGCGGAAGCCAGGGAAGGATCAGGCTCAACATCAGCGAATGTGGTATGAACGATACCCATTTCGTCCAGTCTGTCAGTGATTGCCTTTGTGAAGCCACTCTTGAACAGGAACGAGTCAGTTACGATGAACACTCTCTTCTTACCCATAACGTCCTTGAGCTCCTTAAGAGCAACAGGAAGGCAGCCCTTCTTGATATAAACCTTCTCAGGTGCACGGAACCACAGCATATTCTCTCTCCTCTCAGCAACGGTCTTAACATTCAGCAGGTGCTTAACCCCGATGTTCTCAGAAACGGAGTTACCACCCCAAGAACCGCAGCCCAGTGTGAGGGAAGGAGCGAACTTGAAGTTGTAGAGGTCGCCGATACCGCCGAGGGAAGAAGGAGTGTTGACGATCAGACGGCAAGCCTTCATTTTTTCAGCCCACTTGTCGAGCTTCTCTCTCTCAGTGTTGTTGTTGATCCAGAGAACGGAAGTATGACCAAGACCGCCGTTGTTCTTCAGCAGTGTGTCAGCCATATCCAGAGCCTGGTCGAAGTTTTCAGACTTGTACATGCCAAGGATAGTTGTGAGCTTCTCGTGACCGAATGCCTCATCGGGCTCCAGGGAAGTAGCTTCACCGATAATAACCTTGACAGACTCAGGGATCTCGAAGCCAGCCATCTTAGCGATCTGGAAAGGACGCTGACCAACGATCTTAGCGTTAAGAGCGCCATTGATGAGCATTACCTTTCTGATCATGTCAGCCTGCTTCTTGTCGAGGAACATGCAGCCTCTCTTCTCGAATTCCTTCTTGACATCGTTGTAGATGGTCTTGTCAACGATAAGGGTCTGCTCAGTAGCGCAGATCATACCGTTATCGAAGGTCTTGGAGTGAATGATGGAGTTAACTGCATTAACGATATCAGCAGTGGAGTCGATGATAGCAGAAGCATTACCTGCACCTACGCCGATCGCAGGTGTGCCGGAAGAGTAAGCAGCCTTAACCATTCCAGGGCCACCGGTTGCGAGAATGATATCAACTTCCTTCATCAGGAGGTTAGTCAGATCCAGGGAAGGAACATCAACCCAGGAAATGATTCCGTCAGGAGCGCCAGCCTTTACAGCTGCCTCATAAACTATCTTTGCAGCCTCAACAGTGCACTTCTTTGCACGGGGATGCGGGCTGATGATGATACCGTTTCTGGTCTTAAGGGAGATGAGGGTCTTGAAGATTGCGGTAGAAGTAGGGTTAGTTGTAGGAATAACCGCACCAACAACGCCGATAGGCTCAGCGATCTTTTCGATACCGTAAGCCTCATCACGCTCGATAACGCCACAGGTCTTAGTGTGCTTATAAGCATTGTAAATGTGCTCAGCAGCGTAGTTGTTCTTGATAACCTTATCCTCTACGATACCGTAGCCAGTTTCCTCAACAGCCATCTTTGCAAGCGGAATTCTCTCCTTGTTTGCTGCGGAAGCGGCTGCGAAGAAGATCTTGTCTACCTGCTCCTGAGTGTAAGTTGAGAAAATCTCTTGTGCTTCCTTGACCTTCTTGAGTGCTTTCTCAAAGCTCTCTACGCTGTCAACCATTTCATGAAATGCCATAGTCATCTTCTCCTTAATATTTGTATCACGCATCAATCCCAAGCACCAGTGCAGAAGGCGGCGTTAATGGCGAACGCCACTGCGCAGTCTACCCATCAGGTTATTGTGATATCCGCACGGATCAGCCTCATTGCCGTCCGTTTCTTGACTTGATCATAGTGCTTTCGACAGGTTACAGTTTCTGCATACCTTTTTTGCACCTGTTAATATTTTAACACAATATGTTGTTGCTGTAAAATGTAATATTGATATAAGCATATCAGTAAAATACATATCACAAAACATTGTATTTAGCTATCGCACGGTGAACAGCCGCAATGAATTCCCGGTCATACTCACTCAGACGATAATCCCGTCGATAGATCAGTACGTCTTTATATAAACGTTCAGCGCCCCTGACCTTCATCTGTACCAGTCCGTAATTATCCAGGAGCTTCTGTGGAACAGGGGACACCCACATGAACGTTTCCGGAACAGTTCCCAGCAGTACAAACTGCGTACCTCTTTCGTACACGAAGATACGCCGCTCAACAAACTCAGTAAGCTCCGATTTTCTGACATCAATGACAGGGACCGAGGGTACATAGGGATCAGAATGACAGACTTCTATATATTCAGCGAGATCGTCAATACAGACATCCTCTTTCTGAACGAGAGGGTCGTTCTTTGATATTATCATGCTGTATGAGAACTCAGCGATAGTATCCGAAGTTAGCTTCTTATCCTTGAAAAGATCGCTGAAATATTTCTCATAAGATGACTGATATCTGACGATGCCGAGATTAAAGTCCTCCCGCACCACACTGTTTATTGTGTTCATGGGGTTTGTTTCACAATAGTAGAACTCAGCAGGGGAGCCCTTTTTCATGGATCGTGAGAAGTCCGCCATGGCATAGCTGAGATAGCTTGCCCTGGGGACACTCACGGAAAAGCTCTGTTTTTTCTGACGGCCATTCTGGTAGATCTGTTCTACCTCTTCGACCTTCTGAACTATCTGGCGGGCGTATTGCAGGAATTCCTCGCCGTCCGGGGTTATGGAGATCCCCTTGGTTGTCCGCCGGAATATGGTTATCCCGAGGGACTCTTCAAGCTCCTTTATCGCACGGCTGAGGTTCGGCTGACCCATGTAGAGGTTCTCCGCCGCCTTGCTGATGGAACGGGTCTTTGCCACTTCTACGGCATATTTCAGATGAAGTATGTTCAACTTTATTCCTGCCTTTCGTCTCCCCGGGAAATCATTGCAGCGTTTCTGTTAAAGAATTGTCAAATGTGTTTTTAGCTGAAAGTAACCGCTGCTTCAAAATAATCGAACGGATCAATCCCTTTCCAGTGCGGAAATGCCGCTTCTTACCATCTTGACGATGCCGAACGGCTTTAACAGGCTGATGAAGCTGTCTATCTTCTCAGGCTTGCCGGTGAGTTCAAGCATGATGCTGTCCTCAGCGATATCCACAGACTTCGCACGGAACAGGTTAGCGACCTCCACGATACCACGTCTGTCCTCAACGGAACGCCCTGCACGAACGATCACATGCTCACGGCAAACGGCGTCTGTGAGTATTTTGACCTCCTTGACGTCATGCAGCTTCATGAGCTGATTCTTTATCTGCTCCAGAACTCTGAGGTCGCCGGCAACAACGATAGTCAGCCGGGAGATATCAGGGACCTCTGTTTCAGCGGCATTAAGGCTCTTTATATTGAAGCAGCGTCTGCTGAACAGGCTGGAGACCCGGAGCAGCACGCCCTCATTGTTAGCAACTTTTACTGATAATACATATTCCTGCATGGTCACGCCTCCAGGTCAATAGATGTGATGGGATTTACAACGGGCTTTCCGGCGGGTATCATCGGCAGAACGTTGATATCTCTGTCGATACGTACCTCTATCATGACCGGAGCGGTCCTGGAGATCTCCAGCGCCTTGCTGAGTGTAGGAGCGATCTCCTCGGTCTTTCCGATCACGAAAGTCTGTATGCCGAATGCCTCGCCGAGCTTGACATAGTCGATGTGCCGTGCATCAAGGGTGGTTTCGGAGAAGTGCTTGCTGTAAAACAGCCGCTGCCACTGGCGCACCATTCCCAGTACATTATTGTTTACAACGATCTCGATTATATTGATGCCATGCGCTGAAGCAGTGATGAGCTCATTAAGGTTCATGGCGAATGAACCGTCGCCCGCCATGTTGATGACCGTCTTATCAGGGTTGCCGGTCTTTGCACCGATAGCAGCACCCAGACCGAAGCCCATAGTGCCAAGTCCGCCGGAAGAAATGAAGCTGCGGGGATTTCTGCACTTATAGTACTGAGCAGCCCACATCTGTGTCTGACCGACTTCCGTTGTGATTATAGCCTCGCCATTGGTCTGGCGGTCGAGCTCCTCAATAACAGCCTCAGGAGTTACAGGAAGCTCGGGAGTACCCTGCTGAACAGGCTCGCCGAAATCCTTGTCTAGTATCTCTGCGCACCACTCGGGGTGGGACTGCTGAGCGATCTTCGCATTTACAGCGGCAAGGACTTCCTTTACATCGCCAGTAACTGTTGTGTCAACGTCAACATTCTTGTTGAACTCAGCAGGGTCGATGTCGATGTGAATGATCTTTGCCTGCTTTCCGAAAACGGAAGTATCGCCGGTCACTCTGTCAGAGAAACGGGTGCCGATGCCGATAAAGAGGTCGCAGTTGTTAAGGGCGTACGCCGCCTTGACAGTACCATGCATTCCCAGCATTCCTATGTAGCGGTGGTCAGTTTCATCGAATGCGCCCTGACCCATCAGCGAGCATGAAACGGGAGCGTCAGCCAGCTCAGCCAGCTTCTTGAGTTCCTCGGAGGCTCCGGAGGAGATAACGCCGCCGCCTGCGTATATGTAGGGCTTTTTGGCAGCAGAGATCAGCTTTACAGCTTCATCGATCTCTGAAGCGGAAAGGGGAGCATTCGCATCGGGCTTCTGCGCCGGCTGATGAACATACTCCGTCATAGCCTGGGTAATATCCTTGGGGACGTCTATCAGCACAGGACCCTTTCTGCCGGTGTTGGCAATGCGGAAAGCAAGTCTGATGGTGTCCGCAAGGTCTTCAACGGACTTGACGATAAAATTATGCTTTGTGATAGGCATAGTTATGCCGGTAATGTCCACTTCCTGGAAAGAGTCCAGGCCGAGGAGCCCGCAGGAAACATTGCCTGTAATAGCGACAAGCGGAACAGAGTCCATATATGCAGTAGCGATACCAGTCACCAGGTTGGTAGCGCCGGGACCTGAGGTTGCGATAACAACGCCGGTCCTGCCGGTGGAGCGTGCATAACCGTCAGCCGCATGACATGCGCCCTGCTCGTGGCAGGTAATGACGTGCTTTATTTTGTCGCTGTACTTGTACAGACTGTCGTAAATATTGAGAACAGCGCCGCCGGGATAACCGAATACAGTATCGGCACCCTGTTCCAGTAAGCATTCAACGATTATATCAGAACCGCTAAGCTTCATTGAAATATCACCCTTCTTTTGTATATTATTCCTGCCTGGTATATCAAACAGTATATAATATTATTTTATCACATAGTTCATATATTGTCAACGACATATCAGGAAAAATTCCAGCTATTTTGATAAAAAAAATTCGGCAGCCCTGGCTGCCGGATTTATTCTTATTGTTTCATCATAATGTAAGCAAGAACCTCTTCCAGATTATCCTCGCTCACAAAATCACAGCCGTTTTTCAGCACGGAGATCATTTCCTCCGTTCCCGGCTTTTTCTGTTTTTCGAGATCGGCACAGATGGTTTCTATCAGCTTCCTCTGGAGCCATTTAAGGCTCTTGGGGTCCATCTTGCCACGCAGGAAGAAAATGGGAAGATCTGTCGGATTTGCTTCCTTCAGTATTTTATGATATTGCTCGACCGGCGGGTTCATGCCGACTGCGCACACGCACAGCAGGTTCCAGCGCTTCTGTGCCTTTTTAAGTCCCTGTATCTTGTTCGCAAATACCCATCCCAGAAATACTGCTTCTTCGTCCTTTGCCAGGGCTTTATTCGCTTCTTTCAGTGAATACGCAGGGACCCCAATTTTTTCAGCGAGCATTTCCGCATACCGCTTTGTGCTTCCTGTGTTCGTTTCGTAAATAACTGCTTTCATGAGATCACCCTCTTTTATGATTTCCTGATTTCTTACGGTGCTTTTCACCATACATCAGTTGATCGGTCGCACGGACCATATCCTCAAACGAAGCGGAACCACTGGCATCAAAGGTCTTTATTCCCACGCTTGCAGAAATATGATATGCTTTTCCCGAAACAGCGTTTACCCCTTCAATGAAATTGTCTATGCTGTCGTGAATATCTTCTGCCGATATCTCACCCGGAATAACAGCGACCATCTCATCTCCGCCCCAGCGCACGCATACGGCTTCATCAGGGCATGAATTCTGCAAAGCCTGAGCAACCGCACATATAGCAAAATCACCCTCATCATGTCCGTGATTGTCATTGATGGATTTCAGACCGTCCAGGTCGGCAAGAACCACCGTCATTCGGCCGCTGCATTTTTTCAGCATATCAGGGTAACAGTTCTTGAGAGCAATTCTGTTCAGCAGGTGAGTAAGACCATCGCAGCGGTACATCTCCTCAATTTTTTCGGAAAGATAATGCTGATACTGTATCGTTCTGTAAGCCCCGAACGAGCAGTTCAGAGTGTTGACTATCTGGGAAGTCTTGTAATAATTCTGGATGTCATAATTATGGAAATTGAAAATGGTATATCCCATGGTAATCCCCATATAATTAAGTGAGTAAATTATAAGAGGATGCTCATTCCTGGTAATAATATCCTCCATGTTAGGGTGAATATCCGTTGTTTTTATATCTTCGACCCGCCCACGCAGTGGATAATCAGTATTGTAAATCAGCTTAACGAACTGGTCAAACGGTTCCCCCTTTACATTTTCCAGAGGATTTACAGTAGCGTCAAGACAATCAGCGTTCAGGGCAATGATCATATCGTAGAAATCATATGCATCGAGAACATTTGCGATCTCCTGGAAAGAGCTGCACGACAGAATTCGTGGCATCATACGGAACATATGCTCTTCTTCGGACTGGAAACGATTAAAGGAATTGTTTACATACATCAGTTCTTCTGTGGGGTTCATAATAGACTGGTGGTTGCAGCCGCAGCTCTCGGAAAGCTGAAGCGTCGGGACAACGGATATCAGCTCGTTCACGGACGCTCCGTTGATAAGCTCCATAGCTGTGTCTGAAACTGCAGAAGCAAGCTGGTCGCTGTTGCAAAGGCAGGTGGTGATTCTCGGACTGCAGTAATTCACTTCGCTTATGCCATCAAAGCCAGTCACTATAACATCTTTCGGTACCTCTATCCCGTGCCTTTTCAGAACGTTGACGGTAGCAATAGCCATTGTATCGTTAATGCAGATTATTGCTTTGGGAAGTCTGCGGCGGCGTGTGAACAGCGCTTCAACAGCGTTCTCAGTAGGCACGCTCCAGAAATCTCCATAGCTGATATCTTCATCACAGAACGGAACATCAATTTCTCCTGCGACTTTACGAACAACATCAATGCGCTCCTCGGAAAATGGGTTATCCTTAAAGCCGGCGATCAGATGGAAATTCCTGATATTATGGTCAACAAGCACATGACGTACTATTGCTTCAAAGCCTGCACGGTAATCGAACTTGATGCCTGCACAGCCCTCATACGTCCCGCCGACAATGACTACAGGTATATTGTGCTCCTTTGAGCGTCGGATAATTTCCTTTATAACGTCCTTGTCCTTTATCAGTTCGTCCTGGATAATGACAGCGTCAGTCACATCATAGTTTATCAGCTCGAAAACTGTTTTTTCGCCCTGTTCATCTATAGAGTTCCAATAGAGCTCAGACGGGGTAGCGTAGAGGAACAGAGTACAGTTCCTTTCCGAAAGGTGTTTGCTGAGTGCAGTTATGAACTTGTGATTAGTAGCGTCATGAATGCGGGGAATACACAAGGAAACTATATATTTTCCGAAAAGCATATGTATTACCTCTTTTCGTAATCAAAATTATCAGTAATGCTAAAGTCCGATACTTCTTCTGAAAACAGTAGTAAATATTACATTTATTATATCATATATCGTTCAGGATTTCAAGTGTTTTGTTGCAAAATATGCACGAACATAAATGAACAGCCCCCGGAACTCCAGGGGCTCAGCTTGTCGAAAAAGTACTTATCCCAGGCTGCCGAGAAAGGTGCAGATGCTAGGAACCCGCACTGCGACTAGGCTTTGTGCCTGTCGCAGTGCAGCGTTTTTTTGCGAAGCAAATAATGCGGTGACAGACGCAGATGTGCCTTTATCGACAGCCTGAGCCCCCGGAACTCCAGGGGCTGTGGTATGCTATTCTGTGATGAACTTCCCGACTTCAGCGGCAAGCGTGGTCGCAAGCGCTGAAAGCTCTTCGCTGGAAGCGGCGCTTTCTTCTGCCGTAGCGGTGGTGGAGTGCATTCCGGACTCAATACGGGAAATACCCTCGGTGATCTGGGTAACAGCCTCCTGCTGTTCAGAAGCAGCTTCGGTGATCTCCTGCATCTGCTCGGAGATCCTGCTTATGCCGTTTACTATGCTGTCCATTGCCGTGTGGGCGTCAGCGGCAAGACGTGTGCCGTTCTCCACAGCATTGAGGGAGTCGTTGATGAGCGCAGTGGTGTTCTGGGCTGCTTCAGCACTCTTGGCAGCAAGGTTTCCTACCTCGTCTGCAACGACTGCGAAGCCCTTTCCGGCTTCACCTGCACGTGCAGCTTCGATGGAAGCGTTAAGTGCAAGTATATTGGTCTGAAAAGCAATGTCCTCAATGGTCTTGATTATGTTCTTTATGGAAGCGGACTTATCTCTGATATTCTCGACTGCTTCAAGCAGCTGCTTCATGAGCTCTCCGCCATTCTGAGCACTGCTGTTGGCTTCCTGCGCCAGCGCAGCAACGCTTGCGGAAACGGCCGCAGTATTGTCAGCCTTTTTCTGAATGGAACCGATAGTGCCGGATATCTGATCGACTGCTTCGGCTTCCTTGATTGCGGTTTCAGACAGACTTGCAGAGCCTTCTGCAACCTGTTCGGAGCCGGACTGAATGTTGCTTACGCTGTTCTTCACAGCAGTCATAGCGGAATTGAGCGCCGAGGAGATCTGATTGAGCGAGGTTCCTATGGTGCTGAAGTTTCCCTTATAATCAACATCAGAGGAAACAGTGAGATCTCCGTCCGCAAGGGGCTCCAGGACGTTCGTTATATCGCTGATATAGGTGCGCAGAGTTTCGACTGTATTGTAAAGCGACTCATGAAGCACTAAGGTTTCATCACCGGAAGCCTCGACCTCGAAAGGCGTGTTGACGTCGCCCTCGGAAAGAAGTTTGAGACGCTCAGCAGCCTTTTCAACAGGTCTGGATATCTTTGTAGCGACATTTATTGAAATAAATATTCCGAGAATAATAAGGGCTATGCTTATTCCGGCGGCGATAAGCAGGTCCATGATGATATTTACGATAACCTGGTCATAATTACCGCTGACTGCAATAGTCCAGCCGTCAGTTCCATCAAGAGGCATGTAGTATGC
>CAKSGA010000090.1 GCA_934454435.1 uncultured Oscillospiraceae bacterium
GGTCTGGGCGCTGCCGCCTGCGGCGCAGGTGCTGCTCCGGGCTGTACCGGTGCCGTAGGTCTGGGCGCTGCCGCCTGCGGCGCAGGTGCTGCTCCGGGCTGTACCGGTGCCTTAGGTCTGGGCGCTGCCGCCTGCGGCGCAGGAGCCTGACGAAGCGGAAGCTCCGGCTTGGCGGTTCCCTGGTGAATAACCGTATCAGGCTGAACTGACGGTTTATTCTCTGAAACTGACTTTCCCTCAGTTGTTTTCTTTGCGTGTTCACGGGAGTGCTCCAGGGCATCAAGCCTCTGCTGCTGCTTTGCGGCGGCGGCTTCCTTGCGGCGCTTGATATCCGCAAGATTATCATACCAGAGCTTCTCAAAATCACTGATGGGCATGGGCTTCGCAAAATAGTAGCCCTGAACCATCGCACAATGTATCTCCGTCAGGAACTCCACCTGCTCCTTGGTTTCAACACCCTCTGAGATGACGTCCATGTCGAGGTTCTTTGCAAGGTCAACGACAGTGGAGATGACCGCTCTTCCCTTCTGCGTGTTCATAGTGTCGCTGAAGAACTCCTTGTCTATCTTCACGACATCGACCGGCATGTCCTTCAGCATATTCAGCGAGGAATAACCCGAGCCGAAATCGTCCAGCGAGAGCTTGAAGCCTATCTCGTGGAGCTTGTGCATTATCTTCAGCAACTTTTCTGAGTTCTCTGTGAATACGCTCTCGGTGAGCTCAAGCTCGATATACTCATATGGGATATCGTACTTGTCCACTATCTCACGCAGACGCCAGATGTAGTCGTCGTAATTCAGGTGAAGTCTTGACTGGTTGACCGACACCACAACAGGCTTCCTGCCCTCGTCTATCCAGTGACGCATAGTCCGGCAGACCTCTTCAAGAATGAAGAAATCAAGCTCAACAACAAAGCCGTTCTTCTCAGCTATCGGGATAAAGTCCCCGGGGGAGATGAAGCCGAAATCCTTGCTGTTCCAGCGGATAAGCGCCTCGGCGCCCTCAATATTGCGGGAGCGCAGCCCGTATTTAGGCTGGAGATAGCATTGGAACTCGTGCTTTTCAAGCGCTGCGGGCATCATGTTCTCATAGTCCTTTTCCCGCAATGCACGGTCACGTATCGAACCGTCATAGAATGCGATGGAGGAAAAGTGCGTACCCTTCAGCGTGCTTTTTGCTATCTTGCAGCGGTCAATTGCAGCGTTGATGTCCACCTCGCCGTGGCCGTTCTCATGAATGCACTGGTTCATCCGGCAGACGCCTGCGCTGAACACAACAGGATATTTTACGAACAGGCTGTTGCGCCGCTCAAACTCAGAAAAGATATTGTTTATGCGGGAAGTTATCTCAATGTCCGTTGAATTCTTTATCGTCAGCACAAAGTTATCATCGGAAAGGCGTGCAAAGATCTCGTCGCCCTCCAGGTGATCGGAGATGGTCTTGTGAAGGCGCTCCAGCATACGGTTGCCTTCCTCATAGCCAAGCCGGTCGTTGACGTACTTGAACTTGTCTATGTCGAAAAGTGCGATAGCCCAGTTCTCTGCGCCGGTCTTTTTTAGGAGCCTACGGGTGTCCTCAAAGTACTTGTGCTTGCTCCTGCCGCCGGTCAGGGGGTCAATGTCCGCTACCCTGCGGGAACGGAACGTGGTTATGCATACCACCGCAAAAATCACGCCAAGAACTACTGTCATGCCTGCAACGATCCATACCAGATAATTCTCAACGAAAATATCACCGGAATAGTGGCTGTTGTTGCTGATTATCGCAGAATATGTATTAACCAGCGTGGAGTTCACGCTCATTACTGCAAGCGACTTGCCCATTATGTTGGCGAGATCAGTGGAATCTGCCGGGAACGCAAGACACTCAAGATGCGTAGTGTCCTTTACGGCAATGATGTCAAGATCGCCATAGCCACCGTTCAGGGCATACATGAGTTCGTATGCGCCGGAAAAAGTCAGGTCAGCCTGACCGCCGGCAACGGCGTCAAGACAGAGCTTTTCGCTTGCATAGCGCTGTATCGGCGCATTAGGATAGATAGAAGCGATGTATACGCTGATGTCGTCTGCCGCCGCAGGAATGGCTATTCTGGAACGCTCTCCGATGGTAGTTCCGGTCTTTCCTGCCGCTGCAACGGGGGCCCGGTGATACGGTGCCGACACACGGGTATCCGTATATTCGGCCATTGAGGACGCATTCACGCCGCCGCATATTGCCTGTACCTTTCCCTCACGCATTGCTGCAACGCAATCCTTAATGCTGTCAAAGGGCATGAGCCTGATATTTATGCCGGATACCCTGCTGAGTTCCTGGAGAGCCTGCGGAGTCACACCGATAATATTCTTGCCGTCGTAGCTGTCCAGCATGCTGGCCTGGACGTTTACCCCGACAGTGATGAACGGATTATTGTCTATATAGTATTTTTCAGACTCTGTATAGGCATACCGCTGATAGCCATACTTTGCAACGTACTTCTCATACATGTCTGCAGAGAAGCTGTTGTCAGTCATCATTATGCCGCCGATGGCCTGGTCAATGTCGGAAATGATGTCACGGGAGTCCTCGGTGCCCATAAAATAACACTCCGCAGTCGTGAGCTGACATACGATAAGGTCGTTGCTCCAGGCACGGAAGCAGTCCTTTGCAACGGCGTCTATCTTGCCGCTGTCGAAATCGGAATGCATCTGGTCCTCGGTATTGTATGCGATGAGCTCGGCAGAACGGAGCTCCGGCATGACGAACTCGCCGTTCGGGAAATACTTGCCCTGATCCTCAGCGAGATAGCCTATCCGCTTTGTCCTTAGCGTATCAAGATCGGAAAAGGCAATGCTGCTGTCACCGCTCACGTATATCGCAGAAAACTTCGCCATCAGCGGGAAGCTGCCCAGCACAAAACCATCATGATATCCGCCTGCGGCAGCGGCGTCCTCCCATGCGGAAAGCTCCTGCTCAGTAACGCAGGGAACTAAGTCTATCTCCCCCGCTGCGAGCTTTTCTGCAAGCTCCTGAGCAGTTCCGCTGACATATTCGTAATTATCATCGGTACGCTTTTTTATTTCACGGAGATACTCCATCGCAAATCCGGAATTTGAACCGCCGACGATAGAAATACCGTAATCCGCATTAACGCCGACCCTGACGGTCCGCCCCTGCGCATAAGCAGGAACAGGTAAAGCCGCCAGCGCAACAGTCAGCGCCGCCAGTATGGAAAGGAGATCTTTTCGGATACGCCGTGCCAGCCATGCTGCGCATGATCTGTCCTGCCATTCCTGTGAATACTTCTTTGTCATGAAGCACCTCCGGGTACTATGTATAAAAAGGTGAAGATCAGCGTAATTTTCGTTATAGTTACCGCCTGATATCTTCACGCCGCATACATATATTATATCAAATTATGTAACAAATTTCAATAGCGTTGTAAAACTTTTTCATAGTCCAGCAATAAATCGCAGACTTTTTGTGAATTGTGCACAAGAAACTTGACATTGAGTTACAAATGTGATATACTATAATTGTGATTTTCCGGAGAAATGTGTCATTTTAACGGCAAACAAGGCTCCCGGTCGCCACGGGACATTCCGTGAATTGCACACCGGTGCGGCAGAAAAGGCTATAATTCGGCATTCTTCGCATGCCCCGGAGATAAGCACTATATAAAAAGGAGATTCTTTACATGAACTGGTTCGAGAATGCAGTATTCTACCACATCTACCCTATCGGATATTTCGGCTGCCCCCGGCAGAACGATTTCACATCGGAGCCCACCCACAAAATACTCCGTGTGATAGACGATATACCACATATAAAAGAGCTCGGCTGCAACGCCGTTTACTTCGGTCCGGTGTTTGAGAGCTCTGCCCACGGATACGACACAGCAGATTACACCAAAATCGACCGCCGACTTGGCACTAACGAGGACTTCAAGAAGGTCTGTGACGCCCTCCACGAGAACGGCATAAGAGTAGTCCTGGACGGCGTGTTCAATCATGTCGGCCGTGACTTCTGGGCGTTCAGGGACGTCCGTGAGAACAAGCTCGGCAGCGCAAAGAAGGACTGGTTCCACGTACGTGAGGGCAACGACGGATACAACGACGGTTTCTGGTACGAGGGCTGGGAGGGTCACTACGAGCTGGTAAAGCTGAACCTCTACAATCCCGAGGTAAAGCAGTACATAAAGGACTGCATAACCGGCTGGAAGAACGAGTTCGGCATTGACGGCCTGCGCCTTGACGTTGCCTACTGCCTCGACCTTAACTTCCTGAAAGAGCTCCACGGCCACTGCAAGTGGCTCGCAGAGGACTTCTTCCTGCTGGGTGAAACGCTCCACGGCGACTACAACAAGTGGATGAACCCCGAAATGCTGGACAGCGTAACTAACTATGAGTGCTACAAGGGCCTGTTCTCCAGTTTCAACGACATGAACATGTTTGAGATAGCGCACTCCATCAACCGTCAGTTCGGCAGCGAGAACTGGTGCCTGTACAGAGGAAAGCACCTCTATACCTTCGTTGACAACCACGATGTGAACCGCATAGCCTCCATGCTGAAAACCAAGGAGCACCTGCCGGATATCTACACGCTGATGTTCATGATGCCGGGAATTCCTGCGGTGTACTACGGAAGCGAGTTCGGCGTGCTGGGCGACAAGAACCAGGGCGGCGATGATCAGCTCCGTCCGGAATTCGACCTTGAAAAGATGAAGAGCGAGGGCATTCATGACCTGACCGCTCACATTAAGGCTCTGGCGGAGATACAGAAGAACCACCCTGCGGCGTCCCAGGGCGACTACAAGCAGGTTCAGCTCACCAACAGGCAGTATGCTTTCTCCCGCAGCGCTGACGGAGAGACCCTGCTGACAGTCATAAATGCAGACGCAAACCCGTTCACATTCAACCTGAACATGGGTGGTGCCAAGGAGGACCTCCTCACCGGTGAAATCATGGAGCTCGGCGGACTTACGCTCCCGGGCTTTACAAGCGCAGTGTTTAAGGTTTAATTCGGGATCTCGACCGCTGATGCGGAAATAAATAAAACAGGGCGAAAGGAAATCTTCCGCCCTGTTTATTATTCAGATAATATTCCTCTGAGTGTGACACCGTTCAGCTGAGGTACTCTCCGCTGTATTCCAGCAGGGTAACGCTCTCCACGCCCTCGACAGCGTTGAAACGGCTGAGGTAGGTGGTGTCGTTCTTCTTTATCTTGACCTCGATGGTGAGCTCAACGTGATCGCCGGTCTGGGTCTTGTTCTTCAGGCGGTACTTTATGCCGTTGAGGATTCCGGTGACGTTCATCTCGCTTGCCGCATTGTAGCGCAGAATGAGCAGGTAGCTCTTCTTTTCCTTGCGGAAGATGGTGATGAGTATGTACATCACAGCAATGACAGCCGTCCCCAGCAGAGCCACCCAGTAGAGCTGAGCGCCTGCGGTAATACCTGCGGCAATTCCCCAGAACAGAAAACCTATATCCAGCGGGTCCTTTACCGCCGCACGGAAACGCACGATGGACAGCGCACCCACCATACCCAGCGACAACACTACATTGGAGCTTATCGTCATGATAATGAACGAAGTCACCACGGTGGTCAGGATAACCAGGATATTGAAGTTCTCATTATAGATAACGCTGCGGTTGAAAAAACGGTACACAAGATAGATCACCGCACCGCAGACCGCCGCTGTCAGCAGCGTTACAAGGATAGTCTGTACCGAGAGAGCCGTCGTCAGCTCGGCGTTGCCGCCAAGCAACGAAAGGGCGTCAGCAAGCTTCGAGCCGCTTGCAAGGAACTGTTCAACCATAGGATCTTACCTCCAGCATTCTGTCTGTGCATATTATATATTTTGATACCGGCTGCATCGGAGTGTTTATGCACTGTAGTGCCGCCTGTATACTATCAGGAATATAATTGTCAAACTTGACTTCAAGTATTATCTCTTTATCAAAGATACGGGTGTACTGCGCTTCCGGCGAGAACATGTCCATCGTGTTGAAGCAGGCGGACAGCTTCCGGTCAAAGGTTATCCTCACATGGCCGAACGAGTACACCAGCGCTTCACGCTGATAATCCACGATTATCCTCGGGCGGAGCTTCAGGGTGCGGTCAGTGCGGTAGAACTCGCCGAAAACGTCCTCCTCGCCGTCATGCCCCTCCATGAACGAATACTCGCCGTTCAGCATGGAACGGTACTGCTCGTCCGTGAGCTTCCTGGACAGCTTGGAAACGTAGCTCAGGTCCTTGTGCTTGCTTTCCAGGCCGACAAAGGACGGATCAAGGTCGTAGGCACGTATGCGGAACTTCCTGCGGACCTCGGCGCCATTGAGCTTCTGCCAGTAGCCGGAATTGTAAATATCGTCAAAATACAGGCTCGTGACCCGGTACCCGCCATCGCCGCTGTGATCGTCCGGGGACATCAGCGGCAGCAGCCGGCTGCGGAGATACATATATGTGCCCTCATTGATGATGTATTTCAGCTCATGCCGGAGATGTCTGCCGCCGGAAAGCACCGTACGGTCCGGCGGAGCCTTTATCGTGCCCGCCGCAGACTTTTCCTGCCGGAACAATCTGGTTAGTATATCCTGCTCACCGCTGCGTATGCTGGAAGATTTCAGAAGCCGCACCGGAACACCTCCGTTCTTTACTATTCAATAATAACAGTATAACAAATAATTCACGTAAAAGCAAGACATATTTTAGTATATTACACTTGGATTTATACAATGGGTTATCAATAAAGTGAAAAAATCGGGAAAATTTCAAAAAACCCTTGACAACGGCTTTGCAATAGGGTATAATTAATTATTGTTGACAGCTGTGTGCGGGGAAGTTATATCTCCGGATAAAAAACGCACAGCGATCTTTACCAGAATTCAAAAAGGGGGTCTACTAAATGAAAAGAACTTATCAGCCCAAGAAGCTTCAGAGAAAGCACGAGCACGGCTTTATGAAGAGAATGGCTACAAAGAACGGCCGTAAGGTTCTCGCTCGCCGTCGTGCAAAGGGCAGAAAAAAGCTGACCTACTGATCTGACCGCAATGTCTGAGTTTTCAAAGAAGTACATTGTGATCAAAAACAACCGTGATTTCTCCTTCCTCTTCAAAAAAGGTGAGAGCATCGTTACCTTTGCCTTTGTCTGCTATGTCAGGGAAAGACGTGGGCGCTGCAACCGCCTGGGCATTGTCACCGGGAAGAAGGTAGGAAATGCGGTCAAGAGAAACCGCTCAAGGCGGATAATAAGGGAAGCCTTCCGCCTTTTTGAGCCGGTCCTTAAAGAGAAAACAAACAAGCGTTATGATTTCATCTTCGTCGCAAGGAGCAAGACGCCGGAACTCAAATCCACCAAAATCTACTCTCTGATGATGAAGAACATTCTGTCTAAGCTGTCATGAAGTATATTTTCATTGGTATAATCAAGCTGTACAGACTTACGCTGTCAAAGATCTTACCGCCGTGCTGCCGCTATTATCCAAGCTGTTCCGAATACGGGCTTACCGCTATCCGGCGCTTTGGTGCGGTCAGGGGCGGTTATTTGACGTTATGGAGAATTATGCGCTGCAATCCCTACGGCGCCGGCGGCATAGATCCTGTGCCGCAGAAGTTCTGCTTCCGCCCGGAAAAGCTCCCGGTCCCGCCGGATTTCGGCATTCCGGACGATGAGAGCACGGACTATCTCGGGGATATAAAGAAGTCCTACACAAACTGAACTGCGTGAACAACTGCGGCTACGCCGTGTTTCATATATACCATTCATTTACCGCCGGGAACAAAGCCCGGTCGGAGGAAACAGCAGCGCACACACCCCTCTATCCAGGCGCTGCCCATGAGGATACGCCTGACGTATCCCGAACGAAAGGACGTGGACACAATAGAGTTCCTGTACAGCATCATCGGCACACCTCTCGGTTATATCCTTTACGGTATCTATGAGGTGATCTGCAAGAATACCGGCGCAAGCATAGGTATTGCGATACTGGTATTTACTTTCATCGTCAAGCTGGCTATGCTCCCGCTGGCGATAAAGCAGCAGAAGAACAGCGCAAAATCAGCAATTTTCGCCCCCAGGGTAAGGGAGATCCAGCAGAAATACAAGAACAACCAGGAAAAGCAGCAGCAGGAGCTCGCAAAGCTCCAGAAGCAGGGCTACAGCCCCATGGGCGGCTGCGGAACGATGGCTATCACCTTCCTGCTCCTGTTCGGCGTGCTGGACGTTGTATATAAGCCCATGACGCATATCAAGCATATGCAGAACGAAACCACCGCAGTCATGAACGAGTCCTACTACGTTTCCATGACCAAGATATTCGTGGACGAATACACCAACACCGCAGAACTCGAGGGCGATGCTCTCACCAGGCACGACGATATCGTACGTGACGCAAAGCAGATACTTGAATACTACAACGCCAACTTGAAGGACGGCGAAGAGCCCCTGACCGATGACGTCTGGAACAAGCTCGACAGCACCAGCAAGGGCATGATGAAGAGCGTCATCACCTCTGCTACCTCCGCAGCAAGCAAGGCTGACGAGAACAAGGACAAGCTGTTCTCCGACTCCGACCTTTATACCATCACCAAGGACGAGCAGGCAGAGCTCGACAAGATAACCGACGAAACCGCAAAGCTCAACTACACGAACGCTCACAGCTTCTCCAAAAGTACACGGTCTGCGATAGAAACCGTGCAGAAGCAGTTCGGCTCCGTAAAGTGCGTGGGCGGCAGCGACAGCCTTACCTATACCCAGGCGGCTACCCTCCAGAGAGAGCTTTACGTTATCAACCGCTACGGTGAGATCGAGGCTGAACCTGACAAGTACGACCTGTCCGCATATCACTTCAGCGACACCACGGACTCCAGGATCAAGGACGAGCTGTCCGAACTCAACGACAGACTTGAGTTCCTGGGTATCCCTCTCGGTAAGGACCCGATAAGCGATCTCGGCTGGCCTATGATCCTTATCCCGATACTGGCATTCGTGTTCTCCATGGCGCAGACTCTCATTTCCAACAAGACCATGGAGATGAACAGCCCCGGCACCAATACCGGCTGCATGAAGGGTACAATGTTCATCATGCCTATATTCTCCATCGTGCTGGTATTTACCGTTCCTGCCGGCGCAGGCTTCTACTGGACGATAAGCTACTTCTTCGGAATTCTCCAGACCCTGCTGCTCAACAAGCTGTACAACCCCACAAAGCTCCGTGCAGAGGCAGAGGCAGAGTACAACGAGCGTATGAAGCAGGAAGCAAAGGACGAAAAGAAAAAGCGCCAGGCTGCCGACCTTGAGGCGGTTCAGGAATACGAGGGAGAAAAGCTCACTCAGAAGGAGATCAACCGCAGAAAGCTCGCCGAAGCAAGGAAAGCTGACGCAGAGAAGTACGGCGAAGAATACCACGAGGACGAGGACGACGACGATAACTGATAAGGAGGGGGATCCCAGATGAAACAGGAATTTACAGCAAAGACTGTAGAAGAAGCTAAGCAGAAAGCCGCAGAAGAGTTCGGCGTTTCCATTGAAGAAATAGAATTTGAATTACTTGAGCAGCCCAGGAAAGGTCTGTTCGGCATGAAGGGCAATGCAAGGGTCGTTGCGAGCTACGAAGCAAACGACGCTGAGGAGCGGTCCGCTGAAGCTGGATCTGAAGTTCACGCTCAGGAACCCGCAGAAGAGCCTGCACCGGCTTCCTTTGAGGAGGAGAACGAGGGCGAAACAGCTCCCGAGCTCCCCGCAGATTTTGACATCGAGAAGAGCGCAAAGGTACAGGCTGCCAAGAAGTACCTGACCGACGTGCTCCACGCACTTGGGCTCGAGAACTTTGAGATCAACGCTATCCGCCGTGACGGCAACATAGTTCTGGACATCACCGGCGACAAGCTCGGCGTTGTTATCGGCAGACGTGGCGAGACCCTCGACAGCCTCCAGTAACTGACCATTCTTGCAAGCAACCGCACCGAGGAGTCCTACTG
>CAKSGA010000091.1 GCA_934454435.1 uncultured Oscillospiraceae bacterium
TATGCAGATACCGATGTCAACGCCCTCTATCTGCCTTGGAATAGCGGAAAGTGCGCCAACGTCCTCGCTGTCTATGCCCTCGATCGAGTCGATGAGCGCCTGTGTGACGTCTATTACGGCTATCCTGCCGCCGGCGTAGTAGCGTATCTTGCTGAGCGCCAGCTGCTCGAGCTTCAGCCTGCCCTGGCTCTTCATATCGAACATCGCATAGTTTATCGGCACGATATCAGCGCCGAGCTTCATCAGCTCCGCCGCATAAACGTGGGTCTGGGGCGAGGTGTTGCTGTACTTGAAGCACCCGCTGTCCGTTGCTATACCCGTATACATGCAGTCCGCCATGCATTCCGTTATCCTGACGTCCGTCATGGAGCTGAGCAGCTCGAACATGAGCTCCGCTGCCGCAGCGTATTCCGGCGCAAGAAGCAGCCTTTCGGCGTACTCCGTGTTGCTGACGTGGTGGTCTATGCACAGCGCAGCCTTCCCGCCGAGCTCCTTCATGCCGTAGAGCAGCTTCGTATCCGCCACGTCAACGGTGATGATGGTCTGCGGCTCGAATTCCTGCTCCTTTATCTCCCGGAACATATAACTGAACTTCTTCGGGATAGGGTCCGGGCACACAGCCCTGGCATTCTTGCCGAGCTGCTGGAGCGCTCCGCACAGGGCGAAGCCGCAGCCCAGCGTATCGCCGTCCGGGCTCCCGTGCATGAGAATAAGGAAGTTGTCGTTTTCTCTAAGGAACTTTGCCGTTTCGTTAAGGTCAATTCTCCTCATCGGGCTCCTCCTGCTCATCGGCAGCCGGTTCCTGCTGAGCCGGCTTAGGCAGCTTTGCAAGTATTTCTTCAATGTGTGCGCTGTATTCCAGCGAATTATCCGGCAGGAATATCAGCTCCGGCATCTTTCTCATGCGAATTCTTGAAGCTATCGCTTTCTTGAAATAGCCGGAAGCGGCAGTCATTCCCTCGACAGCCTTGTTCGTCCTGCCCTCGCCGCCGAGGCACGCAATGTGCACCTTGCAGTAGGACAGGTCACTTGTGAGCTCCACATGGGTGACCGTCACAAAATTCTTTGAAACTCTCGGGTCCTTCACGCCGCTCACAGCGGAGGAAAGCTCCCTCTTGATATCCTCGGAAAGTCTTTTAAGATTGAAATTAGCCATAAAACCTCCCTGCACCGGAACTGGGCGCCGGGTGAACGCCCGGCAGTCCGGAATTAATCTCTGTACTCTTCCATGGTATAAGCCTCGAAGATATCGCCGACCTTTATATCGGTGAACTTCTCAAGACTGATACCGCACTCGTAGCCCGCAGCGACTTCCTTGACGGAGTCCTTGAAACGCTGCAGACCTGCGATCTTGTCATCGCCGACGATGATACCGTCACGCACGATACGTACCTGACCGTTTCTTGTGACCTTGCCATCGAGAACATAGGAACCGGCAACGATGCCGACATTTGTGATCTTGTATACCTGACGCACCTCGACTCTGCCCAGGTCTACCTCCCTGAACTTCGGAGCGAGCATGCCCTTCATAGCTGCCGTGATATCCTCGATAGCGTCATAAATCACACGATAGAGGCGTATCTCGATACCGTCACGCTTTGCGTTGTCCTGCGCTGACGGGTGGGGTCTTACGTTGAAGCCTACGATGATAGCGCCGGAAGCCGCAGCGAGCATAACGTCGCTCTCGCTTACCGCACCAACTGCGCCGTGGATAACACGTACACGCACCTCTTCATTGGAGAGCTTCTCGAGGGACTGCTTTACAGCCTCCACAGAGCCCTGAACGTCCGCCTTGACAATGATGGGGAGCTCCTTGACAGTGCCCTCTTCAATGGAAGAGAACAGGTTGTCGAGAGTTACCTGGTGGTAAGCCTTGAACTGCTCCTCCTTAGCCTCCTGGCGGCGCTTCTCAACGAGCTCACGGGCGAGCTTCTCGTCCTCAACGGCAGCGAATGTGTCGCCTGCAGAGGGAACATCGGCAAGGCCCATGATCTCAACAGGAACGGACGGGCCCGCTTCCTTGACGGTCCTGCCCTTGTCGTCACGCATCACACGCACTCTGCCGACGGACATACCTGCAATAAGGACATCGCCTGCATGCAGCGTACCATTCTGTACCAGAACGGTAGCGATAGGACCTCTTCCCTTATCCAGACGTGCCTCGATGACAGCACCGGTAGCAAGTCTGTTGGGGTTAGCCTTGAGCTCAAGGACGTCAGCGGTCAGGCATACCATCTCGAGCAGGTTGGAGATGCCATCGCCGGTCTTTGCAGAAACGGGAACGCAGATAACATCGCCGCCCCACTCCTCGCATACGAGGTCATACTTGGTGAGCTCTTCCTTGATCTTGTCGGGGTTAGCGCCCTCCTTATCCATCTTGTTGATGGCAACGATGATGGAAACGCCGGCTGCCTTTGCGTGGTTGATTGCCTCAACGGTCTGCGGCATGATGCCGTCATCCGCTGCGACTACAAGTATAGCGATATCAGTAACGCTTGCACCACGTGCTCTCATGGAGGTGAACGCCTCATGTCCCGGAGTATCCAGGAACGTGATGTCACGGTCGTTTATGTGGACTCTGTAAGCACCGATGTGCTGTGTGATACCGCCAGCCTCGGTGGTGGTAACGCTGGAATGTCTGATATAGTCGAGCAGGGAGGTCTTGCCGTGGTCAACGTGACCCATTACTACAACGACCGGATCACGGGGCTGCAGGCTCTCAGGATCGTCGGGGGTATCCTCGAACAGACGCTCCTCGATGGTCACAACCACTTCCTTCTCTACCTTTGCACCGAGCTCCTCGGCAACGAGGGAAGCGGTGTCGAAGTCGATGGTTTCGTTCAGGTTAGCCATAACGCCCAGGTTGAACAGCTTCTTGATGACCTCGGTAGCTGTTACCTTCAGCCTGGAAGCCAGTTCGGAAACCACGATCTCGTCCGGGATCTGGACCCTGAGCTGCTGCTTTCTTGCACGCTCCAGCTCCAGCCGCTTGAGCTTCTGCGCCTCGGTCTCACGCTTGGAACTGAACGGCTTGCCCTTGTTCTGGGACTTCTGCTGGATCTTCTGCTTACGCTGGAAGCTGTCGTTAGCCATTCTTCCTGCGGGGGCGATGGTTTCGTAGCGCTCGTTGTACTTGTCGAGCTCAACGTAGCTGCCACGGGTGTCTACCATCTTTGTTACCTGCTCGCCCCTCTGCACTGCCTCGCCCTTCTGCTTCTGGGTGGGGGGAGTGTTGACCTTGATCTTGGAGGAGTCGATAGCGGGCTTCTTGATGCTCTGCTTGGAGCTGTCAGCCAGCGGGTTCACGGTCTGCTCCCTGCGGACGTCACGGTTGAACGGACGATCACCGGGTCTGCCGTTATTATCACGGTTAAAGGGACGGTCGCCGGGTCTGTTGTTATTGAACTGCGGTCTGTCGCCGTTCCTGTTATTGTTGAACTGCGGACGGTCGCCGGTGTTCGGTCTGCCGTTGTTATCACGGTTGAACGGACGATCGCCGGGCTTGCCATTATTGTCACGGTTAAAGGGACGGTCGCCGGGTCTGCTGTTATTGAACTGCGGTCTGTCGCCGTTCCGGTTATTGTTGAACTGCGGACGCTCACCGTTGTTCGGTCTGCCGTTGTTGTCACGGTTGAACGGACGGTCGCCGTTCTGTCTGGGAGCCGGTCTGTCATTCCTCTGTTCGGGCTTTGCTTCTGCCTTGACTTCGGGTTTGGGCTCTGCCTTTACCTCGGGCTTCGGCTCTGCCTTTACCTCGGGCTTCGGCTCTGCCTTTACTTCGGGCTTCGGTTCTGCCTTTACCTCAGGCTTCGGCTCTGCCTTTACTTCGGGCTTCGGCTCTGCCTTTACCTCGGGCTTCGGTTCTGCCTTTACCTCGGGCTTAGGTTCTGCCTTTACCTCGGGCTTTGCAGCCTCGGCAGCGGGAGCCTCTTCCTTCTTTGCAGCAGCTTTCTTCTTAGCAGCAGGCTTCTTCTCCTCGACCTTGGGCTTCTCTGTTTTCTGACCTTTGGTAGCCTCGAAATACTCATCGAAGCTCTTTACCTCATGCTTCTTGGAGTAATTCTCCAGCACGTAGCTGATCTCCTGGTCGGTCAGACTTGTCTGCGCTTTCTTTGCGCCCTCAAAAGCGCCGTCCAGCAGCTGAATTATCTCACTGCGGTCAACGCCCATGTCAGCCGCAATATCCTGTACACGATACTTTTTGTTTGGCAATGTAACTTTCCTCCATACTACTTATGATCCCTGGAACTCCGTCTGAACACGGTCACTTCCGGGAGTCCGATATATGTTTTGTGATAGAGCCGTATAATCCTGCGTCAAGTATCAGGAAGATACCCGAGCGCTTTCCGACAGCGTCCTTTGCTTCGTCCATGGTGAAATCCCCGTGGACGACCGGAGTGCCGCACTTCTCTGCATGAAAGCAGATCTCTTTTTCTGTCTTGGGCGACACGTCCGCCGCCAGAATGATACCCGCTGCCTTTGACTTAGGCGCAGTCATCTCCTGCACTGCCGCATCAAAGCCCAGCACGAGCTTTCCGGCACGGCGGCAAAGGCAGATCGTCGAAAGTTCCTTATTTATCCGAACTCAGCTCCTTTTCAAGAATTTCATATATTTCATCGGGTATGGCGCATTTCAGACCACGTTCGAGCTTTCTGCCCTTCTTAGCTAGCTCCAGGCATTCCCTGCTCCGGCAGATATATGCGCCACGTCCGGCTTTTTTCCCTGTGGGGTCCACTGACAGCTCGCCTTCCTTGCTGCGGACTATCCTCACAGCGCCCTTTTTGCCGATCATCTCGCCGCAGCCTATGCATTTGCGCAGCGGAATGTGCTTTTCCT
This sequence comes from uncultured Oscillospiraceae bacterium, assembly GCA_934454435.1. Taxonomy (GTDB): domain Bacteria; phylum Bacillota; class Clostridia; order Oscillospirales; family Ruminococcaceae; genus CAG-115. Next base: position 4,838 of record CAKSGA010000091.1, read on the forward strand.
GCATATGACGCTCCTTATTCTTCCCCGGTGCTTACTTCTTCGGCAGCGGGAGCTTCAGCAGCCTCAGCCGGAGCTTCTGCGGCGTCCTCGGGAGCTTCCTCGGGCTCGGGGGGATACTCGATGACCTCGAGGTCCTCGGGAGTTACCTTGCTCTCAGCCTTGATGTCTATCTTGAAGCCGGTGAGCTTGGCTGCGAGCAGCGCATTCTGACCCTTGTTGCCGATGGCGAGGGAAAGCTGGTTATCCGGAACGATAGCCTTGCACGCTCTCACATGCGGGTCGTTGATGACTACACGGAGCACCTCTGCGGGCTTGAGCGCCTGCTTGATGAACTCCTCGGGATCATCGCTGTAGAGAACGACATCCACCTTCTCGCCCTTGAGCTCCTTGGTAACGGCGTTGATACGGGACTTCTGCGTACCGATGCATGCGCCGACAGCGTCAACATTGGGGTCGTTGCTGATAACGGCGATCTTGGAGCGGGAGCCGGGAGCACGGCTGGTAGACTTTATCTCCACAGTGCCGTCATAGATCTCGGGGCATTCCAGCTCGAACAGGCGCTTGATAAGTCCCTTGTCGGTACGTGTGATGCGCAGGGACTGGCGCTTAGCGCCCTCCTTATATTCTTTGGAAACGCCGGTGATATATACCTTGATAACATCGCCGACATGGAGCACCTCGCCGGGTATCTGGTCCTGGCGCATGAGGAGCACCTCGTTGTGGTTCACCTCGATGGTAGCATGACCGGTCTTAGGCTCGATCTTGGTGACGATGGCGGAAACTGCCTCGTTCTCATATCCGCCCCACATCTCGCTGAGCTGCTGGCGCTCAACGTCACGGAAGCCCTGCTTGATGAGGTCCTTGGCGTTCTTTGCGGCGATGCGCTTGAACTCGTGGGTATCCACGGGAACCCTTATGTGGTCGCCGACCTGTGCGTTGGGGTCGATCTTGCGTGCGTCCTCAAGGACGATCTCGATCTCCGGTTCATACAGGGTATCCACTACCTCGATGACCTCTTTAAGTACGCTTACATTGAAGATCTGGCGGTCGAAGTCTATATTTACGAATACGACCTCGCTGTCCTTGTCCTCGAGGTGCATATTGGTCTTGAGGCTCTTTTCGATAGCGCTCTTGATCTTCGCCACGAAAACGTCCTTGTCGATACCTTTCTCCTGCGCATATTCAGTCAGCGCAGTGAAGAAATCCATCATGTCGTCCTTGGGCTGTACCTTTTTCTTAGCCATTTTCCGTTATTCCTCCGTAAAAAAAGTTGTGACAGACCGCTCATTCTCCGCCCTGGAGCAGATCGGTATCGTCAAAGTCATCGTAATTTATTGCAGAAACGTCAGCGACTGGCATAACCATCTCGCCGAAATCTCCTGTCAGCGTGATATTCTCGCCGTCAAAGCCCGCCAGCACGCAGCTGAATGCCTTTGAGGGGGCTCCCTCGCACAGCTTGTAGGTCTTGACGATGATCTTCTTGCCTATCGAGGGCTCAAGCTGGGCGACACGGCGCACCGAGCGCTCCAGACCCGCCGAACCTATTTCAAGGTAGTCGATCTTGTCGATAAAATCCTGCTTGTCGATCTCGGCGTTTATCAGTCCGTCTATCGACTCACAGTCGTCAATTGAAACTCCGCCGGGACGGTCGATGAATATCCTGAGATACCACTTTGCGCCCTCCTTGGCGAACCAAACGTCCCACAGCTTAAAGCCGTGGCTCTCTACTATTGGTCTTACAGCAGCGTCCGCCGCCGCTTCTATCGAGCTAAGACCCTTTGCCAGTGCCATTCAGACAGCTCCTTTCAGAATATGCAGCCGGGCACGGCAAAAGCTCCGCACCCCGATTAAAACTTAAAGACTGGAGCGAAACCCCAGTCTTCAGTCTAATCTATCTTGTTGTATTATACCACGTTCTTTTCAGAAAATCAATAGGTTTTTTGAAAAATCTTTGTAAATACGCGAACGCGCATTTACATAATATGTAATTTAATCGGTCACATAGTAATTTTTTTTGAAAATCCCCCCTGCGTAAAATAAAATTATATGATATACTTACATTCAGAGGAGGAAAAAAGCATAGAAAGCCTAAAATTATCCAGTATTTTAAGGTTTCTCTATAGCAATAATTTCTGGCTTTCATTACGCAAGGCAATTGTAATTACTGAAAGGAAAAGAATTATGTACGAATCATTTTACAACTATCTTGTTTCCGCTGGGTCCAAGGAATACACTCCTTCCGGAAGAAAAGGAACTGTATACAGCTATTGCTATGCAATAGAAAAAGTGCTTGAAAACGAGGGTATCTCCTGGGAAGAACTCAGAAAAAACATCAAGCAGATTATTGTCAAGTATGATCAGGGTGGAATTTATGAGGATTTCGGCAACAGATCAAACAGAACCGTAATAAATGCACTGCGCTCATTTGAAAAATTCAGCGAAATATAAACGCAGAATTTATCATTCACGTCTTGACAACCCTTCAAAATCGTGCTATAATCAATCCATATGAATACGAAAAGCTGTGACAAGAAACAGTAGGCACTTCTGATTTTCCAGAGAAGCGGCGGTCGGTGCGAGCCGTTACTGAAGATCTGCCGAACCCGTCTTTGAGCTGCGCCCGGAACCCGGCATTGCCGGCAGTAAGCGGCGCCGGTGCTCACCGTTAAAGAGAAGCGTTGTATGACGTGAAGTGCGGGATCTCCCGAATTCAGGTGGTAACACGGACTTTGTACAGTTCGCCCTGAGCTTTATGCTCGGGGCTTTTTGTATTCTTGAGTAAATTCATCATCGAAAGGAAAAAAGACATGAAACTTGAAAAGCTAGTCGGCGACCGCTTCAAGCAGCGCCCCTCTGACTGCAACATCGACAGCCACGCCCTTATGATCAGGGGCGGCTACATGAAGTACGTAGCAAACGGCATTTTCTCCAGCTACATGCCGCTGAAGCGCATCACCCGCAAGATCGAGCAGATAATCCGTGAGGAAATGGACGCCATCGATGGTCAGGAGGTATCATTCCCGGTCGTTATGCCCGCTACCCTCTGGCAGGAGTCCGGCAGATACGAGAGCATAGGCAGCGAGCTTCTGCGCTTCACAGACCGCAACAAGGCGCAGATGGTCCTCGGCATGACCCATGAGGAAGCAGCCGTTCAGCTCGTGCGTGAATACGCAAACAGCTACTCCAAGTACCCGTTCATGATCTATCAGATACAGACCAAGTTCCGTGACGAAGCACGTCCGAGAGGCGGTCTTATCAGAGTCCGTGAGTTCACCATGAAGGACGCTTACTCCTTCCACACCTCCCAGGAGGATCTTGAGGAATACTACATGCGCTGCCACAAGGCGTATGAGCGCATCTACGCCCGTGCAGGCATTCCCGAGGTCATCTCCGTAAAGTCCGACTCCGGCATGATGGGCGGCAGCATTTCCCACGAATTCATGCTGCTGACTCCTATCGGCGAGGACTCCATCGCCATCTGTAAGGACTGCGGTTTCCGTGCGAACATGGAGGCTGCCGAGTCCATCATCGAAAACACCCGTGACGCAGAGAGCCAGCCCCTCACCGAAGTGCACACCCCGAATATCCACACCATCGAAGAAATCTGCGAGTTCCTGCATACGCCGCAGGACAAGAGCTGCAAGGCGGTCGTATACCAGCGCAACCATGACGACAGCTTCGTTGTAGTGTTTATCCGTGGCGACCTCGACATCAACGAAACCAAGCTCACGAACTTCCTGGGCTGCGATATCCACCCGGCAGTTATCACCCCCGAGTGCGGCCTGAACGCAGGCTACATCGGGCCGGTAGGGCTTCCTGAGGGCATGACCGTGCTATTCGACAGTTCCCTCCAGAACACGAACAACCTCTCCTGCGGTGCAAATAAGGAAGAGTACCACTTCACCGGTCTTGACATCGAGCGTGACTGCAAGAATGTAGAGTACCACGACTTCGCAAAGATCATCGAGGGCGGTATCTGCCCCAGCTGCGGCAAGAAGCACATCACCATCTCCCGTGGTATCGAGGTCGGCAACATATTCCAGCTTGGCACAAAGTACACCAGGAGCATGGGCATGACCTACCTTGACAAGGACGGCAACACCCAGATCCCGATAATGGGCTGCTACGGCATAGGCGTAGGCCGTCTTGCGGCTTCCGTATGCGAGGCGCACCACGACGACTACGGACCTATCTGGCCCATGGCGATAGCGCCGTGGCAGGTTCACCTGTGCGCCGTTCGCCCCGACGACGAACGCGTAAGGGCGGCTGCGGACAAGCTTTACGCCGACTTACAGGCGGCGGGCGTAGAGGTAATCTACGACGACAGAAACGTTCGCGCGGGCGTTATGTTCTCCGACGCGGACCTGCTGGGCGTTCCGCTGCGCGTGGTAATAAGCCCGAGAAACCTTGACGAGGGCGTGTTCGAGCTGTCGAGCCGCGACAAGCAGATTAGCGAGAAGCTTGCGCCTGCTGAGACGGTGGACAGGCTGCGCGGGCTTATAGCTGAACAGCTGAGGTTTGAAATTTGATATTGCACCGACGTATTGTCGGTAGGGATTTTCGTGTTGTCACACGATTAAATGCGAGGACCAAACCCTTCGGGAGAGGGGGGAACAACAAAATCCAACAAAAATCGGCAATTTCCGCTGTTGCCCTTAGTTGGCGGCGGCGTGCCGCCTTTTGGGGCAACGCCGCAAACGTCCTGTTTGCGCCCTCTCCCAGTCGGGTTTTCCCTCGCGCTCCTT
>CAKSGA010000092.1 GCA_934454435.1 uncultured Oscillospiraceae bacterium
TAATTGGGTCTATTCTACCAACAGAAATAGCATTAAAAAAGAATTTTGATAAGAATGGAACAAGACGATAAATTCCTGTTTATCGGTCAGACACATTAATTTGTAAGCCACAATTAAATAACCACCAATGGAGCAGTCGAAAGATTGCTCCATTTTTCATTTCACGGAGGTACCCATGAGCAGAATCAATGAAATCGCCCAGATATACGACCACCGGCTTCCTCGGCTCCGCAGTCCGGAGGTATGGGAAAAGGTTCAGCAGATCACGGTTATTGGAAACGATATACTGGAATTTACCTTTATGGACGGTTCAACCTTGAAAAAGTCATGGAATTCGTTTCGTGAGCGAAATTGCGGAACTGGAGGAAAGACTGAAATTACTTCCGACCTGTATTCGGACAGTCCAAAACAAGCTCACCGGGGAACAGGCAAGGCTGAAAAGAATCAATCGTCTTGCGGACGTTTATGAGTGTGTGATTGAGGGAAACTATATTGACAATCTGGTTAAGGAACAAAAAGAAACTGAACTGAAAAATCCCAGACAGCAGTATATCTCAAACTGGATCTCGGATTAGCGAATAGTGATATAGCGAACACTCTTGGTATATCCGAGGAAGCGACCAGGAAAAGGATAGCAAGAGCAATAAACCAAATAAAGCGATACATGGAGGATTTGCCTATTGGCAAAAGAAAAAGCGTTATAAATTACCAATGCGGCAGTTCTTCAGCTGCCGCATTTTCCTTATATTAAATTCCCGAATAATGAAAATTCTTTTCCCGAAAAACGGGAACGCTTGTGCCGAAAACTTTTTCAGCTTATTAAAAACAGAATTGCTATATCTGCAGGAATTTACGTCAGTTGAGCATTTTATCTCGGAGCTTACGGATTACATAGACTGGTATAACAACAAGCGTATCAAGCTTAAGCTTGATGGACTTTCTCCTGTCGAATACAGACATAGAGAAGCATAGCAAAAGCGACCAAAAATCGTTTTTGGTCGCTTTGTATATTTTTTCTTTATAACTTTGTCTAACTTTTTTGGGGGCGGTTCAGACGGCTGATGTCTTTTTTTATGTCCTGCGTTGCTTACTTCAGGATAGAAGCGGCAGCGGTGTTATCTGCTGTAACTGCGAAGTAAACAGTAGTACCGTTCTGCTCAATGACATAGTCGTCGAACTTGTACATTTCCTCGGGGGTGTAGTCCTCGAATGACTTCTTTCTCGTTTCGATGAAGGTGCTGAGCTGATCCTTTATCTCAGCCGCACGATCCTCGTTTTCAGCAACGAAAATGCCGAAAACATCAGGTGCGGCAGAGGAGCCGAGAATGTACGCAGCGTACTCTGTCAGACCGTCGGAGGTGATACCGAGCAGGGAGATGTTGTCATCATTTATCTCAGCCATCTCGCCGGCGAATTCTATGTCGGAAAGTACCTTTTCAGCCTTTTCCTTAACGGAAAGGGAAGCGTTGTCAGACTCGGAAGCGGTGGAGCTGCTGTCCGCAGTGGTGCCGGACTCAGTGGAGCTGCCGGAGTTTCCGCAGCCGGTGAGGAGCAATGCTGCGAGGAGCGCAGCAGCGGTAAGTGTCTTTTTCATTGTTGTCGTCCTTTCTTATCATATCAGGCTCTCAATATAGGAAAGCATGACCTTGTATGTCACGCCCTTGAAGTGCAGACCGTCCTTTTCTGCGTAATCGTGCAGGAAGAATCCGTTCTCATCAGCGAGCAGTGAGTACATGTCGATATATGTCAGTCCCTTTTCATCTGCCAGGGACCTGACGAACTTGTTAAAGTCGGTGATCATCGTGTTGGTGATACCTGCGTATGCCGCCTGGGAGCTGTCGTCAGTGACCGGGGTAACGGCAAGGAGGTAAACCTTGCTGTCCGGGCATTTCTTGTCGAGCTTGTTCAGCAGAGTGCGGTAGCTGTCCTCCATTGCGGAGGCGGTGGTGATGCCGTTTGAGCCGAGCATGAGGAATATCCGCTTAGGCTGCATTTTTACGGCGTAGTCAAAGGCCGTGCCGGTGGTGCCGTCCGGGAGGTCTATTTCGGTATTGTATGCCTTATAGGGAGTGTATCCGACCGCTGCTGCGACATTTCTTGTCGGGAGCGCACCGTAAAGCGAAAGGCCCGTGGTAATGCTGTCGCCTATAAAAAGGTCGTCAGCGAAGAATTCCTTGTCGTAGCTTTCGGAAAGCCCTGTGCTCTCAGGCTCTGAGGAGCTTTCTTCAGGCACTGAGGAAGTATCCTCTTCCGGAACTGAGGTCGTGCTTTCGGCCGCCGATGTTGTTTCGGCTGGAGGCAGCGTGCCCGCAACCTTTGAGGAGGCCTCTGCCTCGGGAGCCTCAGTGATGTAGCGCTCGATGTAGCTGAGGATATATTCGTAGGTGGCGCTTGTAAGGTGCATGCCGTCGCCCTCGTCGTATTCGTCCTTCAGGCAGCCGCTGCTGTCAGCCATGTGAGAGTTCAGGTCGAGATAAATAACGCCCATATTGCTGCTGAGGGTCCTGAGGTATTCATTGAACGAGCGCACATTATCATTACCAAAGCCCTGGCTTGCCGCCGCAGAGCTGTCTGCAGAAAGCGGGGTTATGGAGCAGCAGTAGATGACCGCATTCGGGCAGGCTTCCTCCAGCTTTGTCATGAGGTCGCTGAAGCTCCCCTGCATTGCCTTTGGCGAGGTGAGCCCGTTGAAGCCGAGCATGAGGAAAATGCGCTTCGGCTGCATTGCTTCTGCATATGAAACTGCCGTGCCGCTGGAGCCGTCCCCGAGCGTTATAGCCTCGGCGTGAGCCTTGTAAGGGGTCATGCTGTTGCTTGCGGCAACATTGGCATCGTCCAGCTTATCATAGATGGTGAAGCCGGTGGCGATGCTGTCGCCGATAACAAGGTCCTTGCTGAAGAAGTCCCTGTTGTAGTCCGCAGCGCCGAAATCCACATCGGTGAATTCGGGTTCCGGCTCAACGGTAGGTTCTGTAACGACTTCCACCGTGGAAACCTTGTCCGGCTCAGAGGAGCTGGTCTGGTTCTCCGGCTTGCTCTTCCACACATTGAGCATCACTATCAGTATTACGATCACCACGACCAGGGCGGCGGACAGTATGATAAGCATCAGGCTCTTTCCTGACAGCCCGCTCTTTTTTCCGCCCCTTGACTGCGGTCTTTTTATAGGTTTTTTTGAGTTCATATATTTTCTCCCGTTTTTTATTTAAGAGGTGACCTTTACTCTGAAAGTCCCGCAAGGAGGAACACCGCCGGCGAGTTCCAGTAGATGGTCACCTCGTTCAGTGAGTAGCACTCCATAATATCTGAGAAGCATTTCATGGGCGGAGTTCCCTCGGGTATAAGCGCAGCGGCGAATTTATCGTCCCTGTGGCTGTCGGGACCTCCGCTGACAAATCCGGGAATACACTCCTCAATGTTATCTGCGAAAGCCTGACGATGGTGCGGGTAATTCACGCAGAAGCTTCCCACGCCGGTGATGAAGCTGTATCCCGTGGCGTTGACCCCCAGGATATAGTCGATCTGATTGACCGCATACCTGCGGAACCGTGGTTTGCCACTGACGGAGTTCCTTTCCAGCCAGTCTGCGATCAGGAAGATCATGCCGTTCATAAGGACGCCCATGTTGCTGCCCCAGTGGTAGTCGTAAGGCGTGAGGGACACGCCCCAGCCGTTGCTGTCGCAGACATGTGCAAGTTCCTCTGCCCGGGTTATGAAATCCTTGTGGAGCACGTTGAGCAGGGCGCCCCCGGCTCTTCCGCTCAACAGCAGCGACAGCGACCCGAAGCCACCCACCGAAGCGAAGCCCAGTGCCGTTCTCGGAAAATCCTCCCTCAGGAGCTCCAGCAGGCTGTTGTAGAACCGTTCCTCGCCGGTGGCGGAGAAGAGCTCCGCAGCCGCCCAGAAGCGGTTGTCCTTGTCGGAGTGTTCACCGTAAACGCCGGTGCCGCATCCCTCGGGATTAGAGAAGCCGGTGAACTGCGGGTTCTTCTCCAGCCAGTCAAAGGCGGCGATGGAGCACTTCATCAGCCAGTCGGCGAATATTCCGTCATATTTTCTGTAGATGGTGGAGGCGAGAGCCGTCACCGCCGCAAAGTCAGCAGTAGCGCAGGAGGATACCGGCAGGACGTACATCTGCCCGTGGTCGTCCTCCGGCATGACGAATGCGGCATGCTGCGCAGTGGTCGCCTTGTGCCATACAGCGCCGTCGTACCTCTGCATTTTAAGGAGCCATTCCAGTTCCCAGCGGCATTCCGTCAGCACGTCCGGCATGTCCCCGGAACTGCGGGGAATGTTGATGTTCTGCCTGCGGAAAGCCCTTGGGAAGAGCTTCCATCCGTACATCAGGTGAGCGAGGGCTGCAGCGGCAGCGGTCGTGTATCTTCCGTAGTCGCCGGCGTCATGCCAGCCGCCTGAAACCTCCAGTGAAACCGAGTGGTTTTCCCAGAGCAGCGCCCGTTCGTGGTGACACTGCTTGTGGGTCCACGCCCCGGCGTACTGCTCAGGAAGCTCGCACCCGCAGCGCTGGAAATAAAACGCTTTCATGCATTTGTCGAAACATTCCTGGTAGACATTATCGGCGATCTCAAATGTAACAGAGCTTTCAGTGCCGCACACCACACGGTACTTTCCGGGAGTATTCAGCCCGGAAATATCAGCGAGCCAAAGTTCCTCGCCGGAAGCGTCGTCATGCCCTGCCGGCTGAACCGCTCCAGAATAGACCTGCCTTCCGTTTTCGTCCACAACAGAAAAGTAGCCTGCGGGAAAGGTGAGTACGGCGGTCTTGATATCGCCAGGTCTGTACCCCGCCTGATCAATGAATATCTTCATCGGAGCCTCGAGCATTTCGGGACGGGGATTTTCTATTTCATCATTGTTCATGGTATTGACCTCACAGTGAAAAGGGCAAGATTTCCGGTCTGCCCACACAACATCATTTTACCACATTACATCAAATAAGTCAATACACAACCATGTATTATAATTATGAATATTGCATGAAAATTGCCTTGACAAAAGCGGTAAAATATGTTATAGTTTAATAGGTGAATTCAGACCCGAAGCCGCCCAGGCGCCTGACGGAATGGACCCGTAAGATCTGCTGCCGAAACCCGTCAAGGCTTGAGGCAAAAGGCTGAAAAAACCCGCCATGCTGCGGGTGAGTAAAGTGCGCCTTTTCCATGCAGATGGAGAAGGCTTTTTTTATGGAGGTACAGCCGTGGAGGAAACACGTGTCGCAGTGGTGTCGATGATAATCAGCAGTGAGGACAGTGCTGCGGCGATAAATTCGCTTCTGCACGAGTGCCGCAGCTATATCATAGGCAGAATGGGGATACCTTACCGTCAGAAAGGTCTGAATATCATAAATGTAGTTATGGACGCACCGATGAATGTTGTTTCAGGCCTGTCCGGGAAGCTCGGCAGGCTTGACGGAGTGACCGTAAAGGCGGTCTACGCAAAGGCTGATGGTGCGCAGAAAGGAAATGAAACATGAGTATCTCAAAGAAGCTGAAAAGCGTGCTTGCGGCGGTCCTCTGCATGGGAATGCTGGCAGGCTGTTCGTCCAGGGGGGAGAGCAGCTCCTCATCAGAGCCGGCAGGGGAGAGTGCTCCTGCTGTCACCCAGGAAGTCAGGACGGCAGAAGCGGGCACTGATGAAACCTCCGCTACACAGGAAGCGTCCCAGGCTGAAGCCACTGCAGCTGATGTTCCCACAGAGGAACCCGCAGCTCAGCCCGAGGTCATGAACATCGCAGCCCTTAAAGGTCCCACTGCAATGGGAATGATCAAGATGATGTCCGACGAGGGCCAGAATGAGAATTTCAGCTTCACGATTTCCGGCGCAGCGGACGAGCTGACCCCGGCGATAATACAGGGAAGCGTTGACATCGCATGCGTTCCTGCGAACCTCGCTTCCGTGCTCTATAACAAGACTGAGGGCGGCGTGAAGGTGCTTGCAATCAACACGCTTGGCGTGCTCTACATATGCCAGAACGGCGAGCCGACCATAGCTTCCACCGCCGACCTGAAAGGCAGGACCATCTACGCCAGCGGAAAGGGTGCCACCCCCGAGTACGCACTGCGCTATATTCTCAGCCAGAACGGAATAGATCCCGACAATGATGTCAACATCGAGTGGCTGAGCGAGCATTCCGAGTGCCTGAGCAAGCTGCTGACAGACGAGGGCAGCGCCGCAATGCTTCCGCAGCCGTTCGTGACCTCAGCGCAGACAAAGAACGACGGCGTGAACGTTGTTCTCGACCTGAACGAGGAGTGGTCAGCCCTGAATAACGGCAGCGCCCTTGTCACCGGCGTTGTCATTGCCCGCACAGAGTTCGTGGAGGCGTACCCCAGGGCAGTTGATGAGTTCCTGAACGAGTACAGCGCCTCTGTCGAGTATGTCAATGCAAATAATGCAGACGCAGCGCAGCTTATCGGCGATTTTGACATCGTGCCGGCGGCGGTCGCAGAAAAGGCACTGCCCAAGTGCAACATCGTTTTCATTTCCGGCGCAGAGATGAAGGAGAAGCTCTCCGGGTATCTGGGCGTGCTGTTTGACAGTGCAGCGGCTTCCGTGGGCGGAGCGCTCCCGGGGGATGATTTCTACTACGGCGCATAACCTGTGAAGAAGCGTATTACGGCGGTACTGTGCGTGGTGTTCTGGCTTGCGGTCTGGCAGGTCGGAGCAATGCTGCTGCATCAGGAGATACTTCTGGTGTCCCCGGTTCAGGCGGCAGCAAGGCTCGCAGAGCTTCTGCCAACTGCGGAATTCCGGCGCAGCGTGGGGTTTTCCTCCGGGAGGATATTGCTTGGTTTTGCGCTGGGAACTGTAAGCGGCGTTCTGCTGGCGTTGCTGGCAGGTAAGCTGAGCTTTGTAAAAATGCTGCTGTCGCCGCTTATTTCAGCGGTGAAAGCGGTGCCGGTGGCGAGCATAACGGTGCTTGCGCTGATCTGGGTGACCTCCCGGAATCTATCGGTGCTTATAGCTTTCCTTATCACGCTGCCGGTGGTGTATTCCGGCATGCTGGAGGGACTAGAAAGCCTCGACCCGAAGCTCAGCGAAATGGCGGAGCTGTTCCGGGTCCCGCCGTTGCGGCGGTTCACCGGAGTTTACATTTCGCAGCTGCTGCCGTATTTCAGGACGGCGGTCAGGCTTGCGGTGGGGCTCAGCTGGAAGAGCGGGGCAGCGGCGGAGATAATCGGTATCCCGTCCGGCTCTATCGGCGAAAAACTCTATACGGCGAAGATCTATCTTGAAACTGCAGACCTGTTTGCCTGGACTATCGCAGTCATTTTGCTGAGCTGGCTCAGCGAAAAGGTTTTCCTGCTGCTGGTGGATCTGGCGGTCCGGGCGGTTTCGGGCGGATATGTCAGACGTGGCAGGGCAGGGGAAATGCGTGAGCTTCCGCCGGTCGGGGTGTTTGTTGGTGAGATTAAGAAGCGCTACGGCGGGAATACGGTGCTGAGCGGTTTTTCGTATGAGTTCCCGGCGGGAAAGACCACGGCGGTCATGGGGCAGTCAGGCTGCGGCAAGACTACGCTGCTGGGACTCCTCACGGGCTTTGTGAAGCCAGATGGCGGCATTGTGGAGCAGAACGGCGCCGAGTTCTCTATGGTGTTCCAGGAGGACAGGCTGTGTGAAAATCTCACGGCGGCGGCTAATATCCGCCTGGTGACCGGGAACAAAAGGACTGACGAGGAGATCTACCGGGCATTCACGGCGGTTGGACTTCACGGGTGCGAAAACCAGCCGGTGCGGGAGCTTTCCGGCGGCATGAAAAGGCGCACGGCGCTTGTCCGGGCGCTGCTTGCGGAGTATTCCGTGATAGTCCTGGACGAGCCATTCAAGGGACTTGACGAGCAGACCCGAGGGCAGGTCGTGAGCTATTGCAGGGAAATGCTGCGGGGCAGGACGGCGATACTTGTCACACATGATAAAGCGGACTGCGAGGCGCTTTCAGCGTCAGCGGTTATTGAACTATCATAATAAAAAACGGGGCGCATTACCGCTCCGTTTCGTTTTTATTCCTGAACCTTAGGCACTGCAATATTAAGAGCTCCGGGAACAACCTCTATATCCGCTGAAGTGTACTCTCCGCCGTTCTCGCCGTCCAGCGTCCACCGGAAGGGCTTCTCGCAGTAAACCGAGAGCTTTTCAGCCTTGAATGAAACCACCATATCTGTGTCGTCGTCATGGGACATTACAAAGCGGTTTATTGCGTCGATGTCAGATATGTTGTGGGGCGCCCTGACAAACAGGCAGTCGAGCTTGCCGTCTGTCAGCGAAGCGCCGTCCGGGACAAGGTTCTTCATTCCGCCCACCGAATGAGTGTTCCCCACCATGCAGTAGACGAAATCGTCCTCGATCTCGCCGTCCTCCCAAGTTATTTTCACTCTGCCGGAGTTTTCTTTCAGATATTTTGGCTCAAAGGAGCGCAGACCGGTAAGAAAATACGCAAAGGAACCAAGCCGGTTCTTGGTTTTCTGGCTGGTCACGTAGCTGACGTCAGTGAACCATCCGAATGCCGATATGTATGCGAAATATCCGCCGTTGAAACGTCCGAGGTCAACAGGGGTGAAATTCTCCTGCATTATCATTTCGGCGGCCTTTGTCATGTCTTTTGGGATATTCAGCGAAGAAGCAAAGTCGTTCACTGTTCCGGAGGGAATATACCCGCAGGGTCTGTCGATCCTCCCGGCAGAAACTCCGTATGCGAGTTCGTGGAGCATTCCGTCGCCGCCGGAGCTTACGATCAGGTCGAACTCCTGACCACGTTTAGAGATGAACTCTATTGCGTCACCGGAACAGCTCGTGGGGTGTACCATTACGTCATATCCCCCCGCCGTGAATATGGACAGGATGTCAGAAAGAGCCTGCTTGACAGCACCCTTTCCGGAATTCGGATTGTAGGTGAACAGCATTTTTTTCATGTGAACGCCGCCTTTCCCTGATTTGATCATCTATTTATATTATATTATATGGGATTTCTGTCCGAATGTCAAGCCTGAATTTTCCATAAGTATACACCAGACTATATATTATGAGTAAAAATATGAGTAATTAGTGTTAGGTAAACCGATGTAAACAAAATATTTGAAGTTATCTTTCACTAACCTATTGCAAAATAGAGAAAAATGTTGTATAATACAGTTGTATGTCCGGGCAAACTTCTCCGGACAAAATGTTGAAAGGAGTTCAAACAACAATGACTTATTCTCATGAAGTTGAAAACATGTGTCCCGTAGCACAGGGCGTTGCTCACGGCGCTGCGCCTATCCCCGAAGAAGCTAAGTGGGTAAAGGCTAAGGAAATAAAGGATATTTCCGGTTTTACACACGGCATTGGCTGGTGTGCTC
>CAKSGA010000093.1 GCA_934454435.1 uncultured Oscillospiraceae bacterium
CGCTACCACGCTCACCCAGGCGGGGTATGTCGGCGAGGACGTTGAGAATGTTCTGCTCAGGCTCATTCAGGCGGCTGATTATGACATCGAAGCTGCGGAGCGTGGCATTATCTATATTGATGAGATCGATAAGATCTCACGCAGGAGCGAGAACACTTCCATTACACGTGACGTAAGCGGTGAGGGCGTTCAGCAGGCTCTGCTGAAGATCGTTGAGGGTACCATTTCCAATGTTCCTCCCCAGGGCGGACGCAAGCACCCGCATCAGGAATTCATTCAGATCAACACGAAGAATATTCTGTTTATCTGCGGCGGTGCGTTTGAGGGTCTGGAGAAGATGATAGCTTCCAGAGTTTCCAGCTCTGCTATGGGATTTGGCGCTGACGTTGCTTCCAAGAAGGAAAAGGAAAGCTACAAGATACTGCATCAGGTCAGCCAGGAGGATCTTGTGAAATTCGGAATAATCCCCGAGCTTATCGGTCGTCTGCCGGTCGTGACCGTTCTGGACGCACTGGATGAGGACGCTCTTGTGAGAATTCTGGACGAGCCTAAGAATGCGCTGATAAAGCAGTATAAGTACCTGTTCAACGCCGACGGAATCGACCTGGAGTTCGACAATGATGCACTCAGGGCTATCGCCAAGAAGTCCATCGAGCGCAACACGGGTGCGAGAGGTCTGCGTTCCATTGTTGAGCAGACGCTGCGGGATATCATGTTCACGGCTCCCAGCGATGATACGATCAGCAAGATCACGATCACCGAGGGCTGCGTGAACGGTACCGGCGAGCCTGTCATCGAGCATGACCAAAAGAAGAAGCCTGCGAAGAAAGCAGCAAAGAATTGACAATTGACGGCGGGCATTTTTTGTCTGCCGTTTTTTGTCCTATTGGAGGTCTTATGCAGGAAAAGTCAGTATTCGAGAGGATCTACGATGTGGTTCGGAGAATTCCGTGCGGCAGGGTCGCAACCTATGGTCAGATAGCGATGCTCGCCGGAAATCCGAGGTGGGCGAGGGCGGTCGGCTATGCGCTTCACGCCAATCCGGAGCCCGGAGTGATACCATGCCACAGGGTGCTCAACAGGTTCGGCAAGACTGCTCCGGCGTTCGCTTTCGGCGGGTCAGACCGTCAGGCGGAGCTCCTGCGGGGGGAGGGCGTTGAGGTTTCCGAGGAGGGCTTTGTAGATCTTGACAAGTATTTATGGGACGGTTTGTGACATTGCCTAAGCGTGGGGGTGATCTGGATGGTTAAGGAGATACTGAAGCTCGCTTCAAGTCTTGCGGTTCTTGCGGCGGTGGTCGTTGGAGTCAAGGCAGCGGACAAGATGATCAAGGAGATAAAGGGCGAGAAAAAGGACGAGGATATTATAGACATCTGACTGTGGTCAATGGCAGACTGATGGAGATTTTTGCGGCTATGAGGAAGTTTGGTGGCGGAACCAAAGGTTGTGAAAATGCTTTCCGAAGCTGGAGGGCAGATAATTTGAAAGGTTGATTATATGGATATTCTTGACATACTGAAAAAAGCAGCAGATGATCATGCAGCGGATATTTTCATCGTTTCCGGTGCGGTGCTGAGCTACAAGGCTCAGGGCAGAATGGTTCAGATGGGGGAGGTCGCACTGACCCCTGACGACACCAGGGATCTGGTTCGTCAGTTATTCCGGCTGGCAAAGTTCAGTTCTGATTCCAGCCAGATGCCGGAGCGTGAGAGGGACTTTTCCGTTTCAGTGACCGGAATCGGGCGGTTCCGTGTAAATGTCTACAAGCAGAGGAATTCCTTTTCAGCGGTGCTGAGATACGTTCCGTTTGAGCTTCCCGACCCGGAGGCGCTGGGTATCCCGGAGCAGGTAATGCGGCTCGCCGACTGCAAGAGCGGTATCGTGATAGTCACCGGCGTTGCCAGCAGCGGAAAGTCCACAACGTTATCCTGCCTTACCGACAGGATAAACAACACCCGCAACGGCCACATAATCACTATTGAGGATCCGATAGAGTTCCTGCACAAGCACAACAAATGCATCGTAAGCCAGCGGGAGATAAGCATTGATACAGACAGCTACATAGACGCCCTGAGGGCAGCCCTGCGCCAGTCACCGGACGTGATACTCCTCGGCGAGATGAACGACCACGATACCATAAGCGTGGCTATGACTGCTGCGGAGACCGGGCAGCTTGTACTTACCTCAATGCACACAATAGGAGTTGCAAACACTATCGCACGCATTATAGACCTGTATCCGGTCAATCAGCAGCATCAGATAAGGGTCCAGCTTTCGATGGTGCTGAATGCGGTGATCTGCCAGCAGCTTCTTCCATCGGTGGACGGCGGTCTGATTCCTGCGTTTGAGATAATGACGGTAAACAGCGAGGTGCGTTCGCTTATCAGGGACCAGAGAACTGCTCAGATAGATGATGTTATCAGGTCATCGGACGGCATGCAGACCATGGACGGCTGTATTCTCGGGCTCTACCGGGACGGCAGGATAACCGCACAGACCGCACTGGACTTTGCCTATGACCCGGATTATATGGCTAAACAGATCAACTGACATACAGGCTGTTGATAAACCCTCATCTTCGTCTGTCACCGCATTATTTGCTTCGCAAAAAACGCTGCACTGCGACAGGCACAAACACGATGTTTGTGCGGTTGCCCCCGAGCCCGACACGATGTCGGGCAATAAAGGGCAACAGGCGCAAACACGATGTTTGTGCGGTTGCCCCCGAGCCCGACACGATGTCGGGCAATAAAGGGCAACAGGCGCAAAGCCTAGTCGCTGTGCGGGTTCCTAGAATCTGAGGGCTTCTCGACAGCCTGATTTTCTACTTTTTCGACAGTAAATTTGAAAGAAGCAGTGGGGGAAAACTCTTCGTTTACCAGACACGCCCAGCCTGTGGCTGGGCTTAGTCTGCCTCCTGCTCACACCCCTTTAGCGCTTTTTGTTCGTAAGAGATTTCGCCGTCTGCAAAGGCTAAGCACGAAGTGCGTGCCTAACGGCAGACGAGGGCGCCGCCCTCGACCTGCCAGCCTTTTGAAAAAGGCTGGACCGAAAACTTTCAGTATGCTACGCAAGTTTTTGATAAGTTTTTCGACAGTCTGGAGGCTGCCCTTATTGGGCAGCCTGCTTTGTTATTGTGGAACCGTTTCTGAATTCACTTGGTGAGTGACCGGTGTACTTCCGGAATATCCGGCTGAAATAGTTCGAGTCATCAAAGCCGCAGCGGATAGCTATTTCCGTTATCGGCAGCAGACTATCCCGGAGCATTGCGCTTGCATGGCGTATCCGGACGTCCAGCAGATACCGCTGCGGTGTCATACCGTATGCGGTGGAGAACAGCCGGATAAAGTGCCGATGTGAGTAGTGGGAGCGCTCGATAACGTCAGCTATGGCAATGTTTTCGGCGAAGCTGGTTTCCATGAATGCGGCTGCGTCTGCAATGCCGGAGATCTCCCGGGGCTTTGCCGGGCAGTCGTACAGTCTTGAAAGACGCACCGCAAGCTGGCGCACCAGGGACAGCACCAGGGTTTTCCGCCCGGGCTGGTCGGAGGTGTATTCCGCTTCGGCGGCGTTTATCAGCGGGAGTATCGCTGAGAGCTCCGCCGGGGTCAGCCGCAGCCGGCTCTGAAAGTGCTGAGTGCTGCTGAGGTAAGGCTCCAGCAGGAACAGTGCGTGAAATCCCGGGAGCTGACGAATGTCAGAGTCCCCGGGGAACAGCACCTCCGGGCGGTACATGATGTTGCATATGCGCAGATCCTTCGTATTGTCGAACCCGTGGGAGATACCACCGCCGATCACGAAAACGTCCCCCTTGCGGATAACGCTGCGCTCGCCGTCAACAACATGCTCAGCGCTGCCGTCAAGTACCGTGACAAGCTCGTAAAAGTCCTCGTGCCCGTGAACGAACAGCGGGATCTCATGCCGCCCGAACTGTATGAACAGCGGGAAGCTCTCGTCATTCGTAAAATAGCTCAGCTTCATTTCCTGCATAGACCCACCCCCGTTTTTATCTGCCGATATTTCTGAAAAAGGGCGATCAGATGCCCTGCGCAATCCCGGCGCAGGACTTTGGTCGCCCGTTCTCTGTATGGAGCCTGAAAGCGCTTATTCCGAGTCCGCTTCGGGCTTCATTTTCTTTTCTTCCTTGCGTGCACGGCGCTTTGCAATGCTGCGGTTGTTGCTCTCACGTATCGCAGAAACCGCCGGAATGCTGCGGAAGCGCTGCACTGCGTCAGTCATTTTGCTGATACCCAGGAAGAAATCCTGCTGCATTTCTGACTCATAGTTGCAGGTAGTGCCGCTGCGGCAGATCTCAATTATTTCGCCATAGCGGGCATAGGCATTGCGTACAGATGTTTCCCAGGACATGTACACCTCGTTCATCGCATGGTCGCCCATCTGGTGAACTTCGTCAAGGTGCTCCGCAGCGAATTGCAGTTCCTCTGCAATTGCTTCGGGAGTGTCGTCCACCAGAATTCCCGTGCGGTGGTGGGTTATACCCTCTGCGGCGCAGCTTCCCTTTATGAGCACTGAGGGAACTCCGCAGGCGGCAGCCTCACGGACTACGATTCCGTTGGTGTCATACAAAGACGGGAAGATGAACAGATCCCCGGCGGTATAGTAGGTCCTGAGCTCCTCACGGTCGAAAACGGCGCCGGTGAAGATGACCTTATCCATGAGCCCCAGCTCCTGGGTGTATTGTTCGATCTCTGCACGGTCAGCGCCGTCACCGACTATCATCATGCGGAAGTCGGTACCACGCTGGTCGAGCAGCTTCAGGCTGTCGAGAATGTGACGTATCCCCTTATACCAGAGAAGTCTGCCCACGAAAATGAACACCGGACCATGACCATCAAGCCCGAGATCGGAGCGCAGCAGTGCGACCTCTTCCTTGTCGGCACGTCCCCGGGGGAAGTCAACGCCGTTCTCCATTATGCGGATACGCCTGCCGTCAGTTTCCTCATAGCCAAGGCTGATAAGGTTCTGGCGGGCGCCCTCGCTGACCGTCCATACCTCGTCTGCGGCGGAGATATTCGCCACCAGCATTTTTATCGCCTGGTCCTGCATGAGCTTAGTAGGTAGCGCACGGCGGATATCGATATCAAATTTCGTGTGGTATGTGAATACCATCGGCACGCCGATCTTTATGCGAAGCACCCTGGCCATGATCATTGAAGCAAATGGACAGTGGGTGTGGATAATGTCAAAGCCGCTTCCGGTGAGGGAGTCCAGCTTGCTTGCGGAAAAGGGATAGCCCATGCGGTAGCTGCATATTTTTTCAGTGACCGACAGGCTGGGGTATCTCACCACCGGGAACGGGAAATCGTCCTGCACATCGGGGTATTCCGGGGTAACGACAGTTGCCTTGCCCAGCTTGTCGTTTATTATTTCAGCGTAATTCAGTATTGTATTGGCCACGCCGTCTATCATGGGTGGAAACGAGTCGTTCATCAGGCAGACGTTCAGTGCGTTTTTGTTGTCTGACATGATAATTCTCCTTTGTGTTGTAAGTCTGCGGATCACCTCAGCATTCGCTGAGAACGTTGGAAATTTTGAGTGACCTTACTATATTATAGCGCACTCTGCGGAGAAAATCAAGAGTTTTCCGCCGGGATTTGTGATACAAATGTACATCATTAGTGTAATAAATTATGCTTCTGGTGAGATCAGTTATCACAGCAGTGGGGATCGTCCGGGATACCATCGCCGTCAAGGTCCACCATGTGTGCGGAAGCGCCCATCATGTCACGGCCCCTTACGCTGTACTTGTCACGCTGCAGCTGCACAGCTTCGTCCAGCAGCCTTTTTACCTCCCTGGGACGCTTGATGCATTCCAGCTTCTTTGCAGGGGTGTCACTGTCCTTTGAGAGCAGCGTGATTGTCCCGCAGCCCACAATTCTCTGTCCCAGGGGGAGGGTCATGGACTTGTCGTAGACACGATAAAGCTCTATCTCGTCCTCTTTGAGGTTGAGCAGCCCGACCCTTGTTATGAGCTTGGTTTCAGTTAAAATGTAGCGGGTGAAAGAGATAGGCATGCCACAGATGCATTTCTTTCCTGTCCAGAGTATATCTCCGTAGTCCCGGGTTAGTTTTTTCGTATTTGCCATGGTATTTTATCCTTTCTGGTCTGAAAGAGTATCCAGCTTTTTCCGGATACGTCTGTATTCTGCAGTGAGCGGGCTTGCGCCTTTCTGGTCAAGGTAGATGTCAAGATACAGCCGGTTGAAGAACGCACTTCCGCTGAAGAACCTCTCCATACGCTTCATCTGCTGGTAGGAGTATACGCCCGTAAGGAACCGCAGCTTCTCCCGTTCGGTGGAGGCTGTTTCCAGCCCCTCCATCAGCAGGAAGTCAGCTCCGGCATGCAGCGCAGCCCTGCGGTCGTCAAGAGTGTAGTCCCCGGAGAACATTCCGTCCAGAAAGTCCAGCACATCATTGATACGCAGCTCATCATGGCTGCGTAGCCACACAGAGCGGTCGTAGACGTACACCGCACGCACAAGTGCCTGCTTCTGCCGGACATCCGGGTGGTAGCTCATTATCAGGAGCATTTTCGGTGCGAGCTCCTTGTCGGGCTCCCTGGGGTAGCTGCCGACGGCGAACCGGGTAGTTTCGTGATCCAGCCGGGCGGCGTCCGTGAATGGAGCGTTGTCGATGTTCACACAGTGCGCAAGTATCACCGCCGCACGTTCCCGCAGCGCCGGGAAACCCTCCGTGACCGTCTTGAAGAAGCCGAAAGTCAGCGCCGGGGAAACGAACCGCCCGCCCCGGGAAAGGAACTTCTGAAGAATATCGAAAGCGTATTCCAGCGCTTTCTGAGCGATGTTCCAGTCGTTCTGGCTGCGTATCAGCGACTTGCAGTCCAGCAGGAGCTGCTGCCAGTTCTCCACGTCCGTCAGGCGTAGTATGCCGGCGGTCATCTTGCCGCAGCAGGCTTCAAAGTCCCTGGGACGCCATTCCAGGGCGGCGGAGAAGCGGGCGTAGGCGTTCGTGAAGTCCCAGTTCCCGAGGTACACCTGAGCCTTTGCGCATTCCTGGCGGCATTCCTCCACGCCGTAGGAGTCCTCCAGGTTGTCGTCCTCGTCTATCAGCTCGCTGAGGTCAGCTTCCAGCTGGAATTCGTCCGGAAGCGTGCTTTTCAGCCCTTCCAGCAGGAACTCCCTGGACTCCTTGTAGGCTATGTGAGTACCGCAGTACAGGCAGAAACCGGTGGCAAAGTCAGGGTCCAGCATTATCATTCGTTCACATTTGGGACACATGCAGTATTCCAGCAAATCTACCACCCGCTTTCTGAGGTTGTTTATAATTATTATAACACAATATATCAGGAATTGCAACAAAATTTCCCCGCAGCCCTTGACAATATATATGAGATATGCTATAATATCAATCTGATAGTGAAAATCAAAATCAATTTCGCAGGAGATGAGCGATTTGGATCGTAACAATTACAATACAAAGCAAAGAGATGAGATAGTAGAGTTCTTCAGCCGGCACAAGGGGAGCTGTTTCACCGCAAAGGAGATAATCACCAGCGGCGAAGTGAGCGTGGGCGAGGCGACGGTCTACCGCACACTGACCAAACTTGCGAACCAGGGAGTGCTCAAGCGTTTCACCGGTGCCGGTGCCGGTGCATGTTACCAGCTGATGGACGAGCAGAAGTGCTGCTCCCATTTCCACCTGAAATGCGACCGCTGCCAGAAGCTGATACACATGGACTGCGAATTCATGAAAGAAATGCAGGAGCATATAGAGAAAGAGCACAGCTTCTCAGTGGACGTGGGCAGGACTGTGATTTACGGTCTGTGCGACCGCTGTCAGAGGGAGCTCGACCAGGCAGAACAGGAAAAGGAGAAGAAATGAGAATTAAAATGATAGTTGCCGCAGTCACCGCCATAGTTATGGGAGCGACCCTATGCGGCTGCTCGGGAGGTCAGCAGCATGCCGCAGGAAGCAAGCCGCTGGTAATTACGACCATCTTCCCGGCTTACGACTTCGCACGGCAGGTGTTCGGCGATACGGCTGAAGTTAAAATGCTTCTGAAGCCGGGTCAGGAGAGCCACAGCTACGACCCCTCCGCAAAGGACATCGTGGATATCAATAGCTGCGACCTTTTCGTGTATAACGGCGGAGAGTCCGACCAGTGGGTGGAAACGATACTCCAGGCTGCGCCGGATATCAGCACGTTCCGCATGACTGACGCAGTTTCGCTGCTGGACGAGGAGCTTTCCGAAGGCATGCAGGCTGAAGAGCACGACCACGGGGAAGAAGAGGACGAGGAGTATGACGAGCATGTCTGGACCTCCCCGGACAATGCGGCTGCGATAGTCCGTGCACTGGGGGCAAGGGCAGGGGAGCTGTTCCCGGAAAACGCCGGAGAGATCTCCGCAAACACGGAAGCCTACGCTTCGCAGATAGACGATATCGACACGGAAATGAGCAGCCTGCTGAGCGGCGAGGAGCGGTATTTCATATTCGGCGACAGGTTCCCGCTGCTGTACTTTTTCAGGCATTACGGGCTGAATTATTATGCAGCATTCCCGGGCTGCGGCAGCGAAACCGAGCCCTCAGCCCAGACCGTGACGTTCCTGCTTGACAAGCTGGAGCAGCCGGACGCCGTAAAAGCGGTGTTCTGCATAGAGCTTTCGGGCAGGAAGCTGGCGGACGTGCTGGCAGAGGACGCCGGGCTGGAGGTCGTGGAGTTCCACAGCTGTCATAATATCACGTCGGACGACCTGAGCGCCGGCGAAACATATGTGACGCTCATGCGGCGCAATATGGAGTCTTTGAAGAGGGTTCTGGTGAATTGATATGGAGCAGGAAGAACTTATTAAAGTTGACAGCCTGGTGCTGTCATATGAGAACATGACGGTCATAAAGGATCTGAGCTTTGCGGTGAAAAGCGGGGATTATCTCTGCATAGTCGGCGAGAACGGCTCGGGCAAGAGCACGCTGGTGAAGTCGCTGCTGTCACTGAAAAAGCCGGTGGGCGGAACGATAACGTTCGGCGGAGGGCTCCGCAGGAGCGAGATAGGCTACCTGCCTCAGCAGACCGGTGCGCAGCAGGATTTCCCGGCAAGCGTCCGGGAGGTGGTGCTGTCCGGCTGCCTGAACCACATGGGGTTCAGGCCGTTCTATACGG
>CAKSGA010000094.1 GCA_934454435.1 uncultured Oscillospiraceae bacterium
AAGTGTTTTTTGCCCAGGGAAACCCTGGGCAAAAAACTGATTACAAAAGCCTGCTTCGCAGGCAAAATTGACTTTTTTCGACAAGCTGATATCCCCCGCCACGTGCGGGGGATTTTTTTTATTAGCTAACGCAGATTTGTTGATTTTATTACATATTTTTTATAGCAGAGCACTATAATATGTGCACAATAACCATATCGATGTATTGATATTTGGTAACTCTTCCTATTGAAATATACAGTCGTTTAGGTATAAAATAGAATAGTATATTATCACAAATCAAAATGAGGTGGTAACGATGGATATCCTACAGGAAATGATAGCGGCTGACAAGGCTGCCGCCGCCCGGGTGGAAGCCCTGCGTGCCGAACAGGAGGACTCCCTCTCCGCCAGCGGAATGGAAGCTGCAAAAGCTAACGAGCAGCTCATAAGCTCCGCAAGGCAGGAGCTGGAAGCGTTCCGGACGGAGCAGCAGGCGCTTCTTGACGAAAAGCAGCGCAATGCGGGCTCGGAAGCGGAAGCAGGCAAAAAGCGCCTTGACGATATCTTCGCCTCCCACCGGGAGGAATGGATATCCGACATCATGGGAAAGGTAACGGGGCTGTGACATGTCTTTCTCACAGAATTCAGTGATCGCACGCTCCCGGGCGGTGTTCGGGCGCTCCCTGACGGCGGAGGAGCTCTCGCAGCTCTGTGCGAAACGCTCAGTAGCCGAGGCTGCCGAATTTCTCATGAACACCCAGAGATTTCACGACACCCTCGCCGGTATAGACCCTCACACCATTCACCGTGGTCAGCTGGAAGCCCTGCTGGACAAGACGGTTTTCGGCATCATGGACAGCTTCCGCAAATTCGACCTTACAGAGAGCCGGTGGTTCTTCCGGGAGATGATCTCACGCATGGAGGCGGAACAGGTACTCATTGCGATACAGGGCGTGGCTGACGGCTCCACCGACAACTACATCACCGCCCTGCCGCCGTTCCTTATCGAGAAATCCAGGCTGGAGCTTCTGGAGCTCGGTACGGCAGAGAGTTTTGCAGACATCAACAGAATGCTTTCCGGGACACGCTACGGAAAAATTCTCTCCCCTCTGCTGACACAGGCACAGGCGGAGGGCAGGATAAATATCCGGGAGTGCGAGCGCCGTCTGTATACCGACTATTATCTTACCTGCATGAAAGACCTGGGCAAGAACTGCTCCGGTTCGGCAAGAGCGGAGCTCAAACGGGCCTTTCTGCGGAGCATTGATATGAAGAATGTCGTCACCTGCTACCGCATGAAAATGTTCGGGGCGGACTCTGAATCTGCGGTGGCACAGCTTATTCCATTCAGGTACAGGCTGGGCCCGGAAGCAGTCGGCGAGCTGATGAAGCAGCCGGACGCTGACAGCATCGCCCGCCAGCTTGCGGAGCTTGGCTTCCGGACCTCCGGCGCCGCCGGATTTGCCGTGATAGAACAGCTGACTGAGCGTATCAGTCTTGAATACTACCGCAGGACCATGCGGCTGTCCAGGAACTCATCAAC
The DNA here is from genome assembly GCA_934454435.1 of uncultured Oscillospiraceae bacterium. GTDB lineage: Bacteria > Bacillota > Clostridia > Oscillospirales > Ruminococcaceae > CAG-115. The sequence goes on from CAKSGA010000094.1 coordinate 1,526, forward strand.
GGTATATTTCTGCCTGATAGAGTGCCTGGAAAACGAACTTCGCAATGTTAAGACCATTATCGAGGGCATACGCTACGGCGTCCCCGCTCCCGAGATAATGGAAATGCTTGTAATATAGAAAGGCGGTGGGACAATGGGAATTGAAAAAATGTCGCAGATATCCGTCGAGGGCAACAGCAGCCAGATAGACAAGGCGCTGATGCTGTGCTGCGAGAGCAGGAGCTTTCAGATGACGGATATGCCCGACAAGGGCAGCGGCAGCACAGAACAGAACCCCTGGTCCGGCGCATACGAGAAGCTCCGCAGCACTGCGGAAGCACTCGGCATGACCCCTGAATTACGTCCGCACAGCGGGCTTGACAACGACACGCCGGAGGTGTTCCTTGAAAAAGTCGGGAAGATCTCAAAGGACGTTGACTCCATACGCAGGGAGCACGAGGAGATGGCGGCGTCTATCCGTGAGCTCCGGCAAACGGACGCCTGCGTAAAGCACCTTCTCGGCATGAACGTGACCTTCAAGGAACTGTTTGAGCTTAAATACATCAAGTTCCGAATGGGCAGGCTGCCGGCGGAAAACCTCCAGAAGCTGGACTATTACTCCAACCGCTGCATTCACTTCGTTCCGTTCGACAGCAAACCGGACTGGGTATGGGGTATTTACCTCACCCCATCGGACTCCGCCGAATTTGCGGACTCGCTGATGAAGTCACTGTACTTTGAGCGCATTCGTCTGCCGGACTATCTTGACGGCGACGCAAAGTCCACAGACGAAATGCTGATGCACGTCATAAGCGATGAAGAGAAGCTGGACGGCCAGCTGGAACAGCAGCTAGCCGACTACCGCACCTCCCACCTGGAGGAGATCCTCACCCTGCTGAGCGCCCTGAAGTCCCGCATGGACTGCTTTGAGCTGCGCAAAAAAGCACTGATATCCGGCGGGAAATTCACATTCACCGGCTACTGCCCGACAAGGGATACACAGAAGCTGGTCGGGGCGCTGGGCGGACTTGACGGCGTGCAGGTAGTCATAATCCCGATAAGCCGGAAAAATCCCCCGGCGGACGTTCCCGTAAAACTGCATAACAACGTGATATTCAGGCCCTTCGAGATGTTCGTGAAGATGTACGGGCTGCCCGCCTACAGCAGCTTCGACCCCACGCCCTACGTTGCAGTGACCTACTGCCTGATGTTCGGCATAATGTTCGGAGATGTGGGTCAGGGTCTGCTGGTTTCACTGCTGGGACTTATCCTCAGCAAATTCACAAAAAACGGGCTTGCACCGATAATGACACGCATAGGGCTGTTCTCTGCGGCGTTCGGCGTGGTGTACGGCTCGGTTTTCGGCATCGAAACGCTGATAACCCCGTTCTTCCACCGGGAGAACGTGTGGAGGTTCCTGGGATATACAAAACAGCCGGAAACGATATTCCAGGCGGCGACCTCACTGCTTATCGCTGCACTGATGATAGGTATCGTGCTTATCGTACTTTCAATGCTGTTCAACACCATACTCAACTTCCGCAGGCGGAACTGGGGCGAGGCGCTTTTCTCGGTGAACGGCGTTGCCGGACTGGTGTTCTACATCTCCATCGTGGCTGCCGCCGCAGGAACGTTCATGTTCGGGGCTGACATGTTCTCCCCTGCCTACGTTATCTGCCTGCTGGTACTGCCGCTGGTGGTGATATTCTTCAGGCACCCGCTGTCAGGCCTCATCTCCGGCGTAAGACCCGCTGAAAAGGTATCTGTCGGGAACTTCATAATCGAAAACTTCATCGAACTGTTCGAGGCTGCGCTGAGCTTCCTCTCGAACACGATGTCCTACCTGCGTATAGGCGGTTTCGTACTGAGCCACGCCGGCATGATGCTGGTTGTCGCACAGCTCGCCGGGACCAATGTCCCGGGCGCTGAGATAACTGCCGGGACAGTCATCGTATATATCATAGGCAACCTTGTGGTCATGGGCATCGAGGGACTTCTGGTGGGCATTCAGGTACTGCGTCTGGAGTTCTACGAGATATTCAACCGCTTCTACGACGGCAGCGGAAAGGACTTCCGCCCCATAGAGATCAGCTTTGGTACTGAAAAATAATTCTGGAGGATAATTCAATGGAATACATCATGCTTTTCGCACTTCCGCTCATCATCGTGGGAGCTATCATGCTGCCCCTTTTCATCAGCCTCAGGCGCACAAAGGACCACAAGCCCACCAACCGCAGGCGTGCCATCATCACAAACGCCGCTTCCTTCCTGGGCGTTATGGTTCTTATGACCGTGCTCCCGCTCACCGGCGCTTTCGCCGAGACTGCAGGCGCAGCCGCTGACGCAGTTGCTTCCGATGGCTTCACCAACGGTATGAAGTACCTCGGAGCTGCACTCTCCACAGGCCTTGCGACCATCGGTACCGGTATCGCAGTAGGCGGAGCTGCTCCGGCGGCTATCGGCGCAGTCAGCGAGAACGACAAGGCTTTCACCAAGGCGCTCATATTCGTTGCCCTGGGCGAAGGCGTTGCGATCTACGGTCTGCTGATCTCTATCCTGATACTGTTCGGCTGATATGAAATTCTACCTGATAAGCGACAATATCGACACCCAGATGGGAATGCGCCTTGCCGGTATCGAGGGCACAGTCGCACACACCGTCCCGGAGGTCGAGGCTGCGCTGGACAAAGCCTTTGCTGACGACAGCATAGCAGCCGTGCTCATGACCGAGAAGCTGGTGAAGCTGTGCAGCGAACGTGTGTATGAACTGAAGCTCAACTGCGCACGTCCGCTGATAGTCGAGATACCCGACCGCCACGGCAATTCCAGCGTATCTGAGGCGATAAGCCGCTATGTCGGCGACGCCGTCGGCATAAAACTGTAAAGGAGATAGCCGAATGGACAACATGACAGCCCGGCTGGAGCTGTTCCGCCAGGCAATAAATTCCCAGGCTGACGCAGAAGCGGCAGAGCTCACCCGCCAGTACGAAGAAAAGCGCTCCGCACTGAATAAGGAAAAGAGCGAACGCAGCTCCGGCGCCGCCCTCAGCGAGATAAACGCTGAACGCTCCCGCACCGCCGCACAGTTCCGCAAGGAGCTCTCACGGTGCGAATTTGACCGCAAGAACGCCGTGCTCGCCCACAGAAATCAGCTTCTGGAACAGTTATTCAGCGACATCTCAGAGAAGCTCTCGGACTGGACCTGCACGCCGGAATACACCGCTTACCTCTCCAGGGCGCTGGAAAAAGCGCAGCAGGAGCTCGGCACCGATATAGTGATACTCGCACGCAGCGCTGATGTGGCTGCGGTAAAGGCGCTGACCTCTCTCCCGGTACAGGAGGAAAAGTCCATCATGCTCGGAGGGATAAGCGCAAGCTGCCCCGCAAAAGGGCTGTATGCGGACTTCACCCTTGACAGCCGCCTTGCCGCCCGGAAAGCGGAATTCCCACGCCGTGGAGAGCTGCGGCTATGATCTCTGAAAGGACTGAACACGCTTGAACACGATACACTCAATAAACGGCCCCGTTGTAAGGGTCGCAGATACCAAGGACTTTTCAATGCTGGAAATGGTGTATGTCGGCAGCAGGCGCCTTATCGGAGAGGTCATTGGCGTCAGCGATGAATCCACCACCATCCAGGTCTACGAAAACACCGCAGGGCTGAAGATAGGAGAGCCCGTGGAGCCCTCCGGAGCGCCGGTGTGCGCTGCGCTGGGTCCCGGTATCATCTCGAACATTTTTGACGGCATAGAGCGTCCTCTTAAAGACATGCCGGATATCTCCGGCGCTTTCGTTTCAGAGGGAAGTGCGCTCCCCTCCCTGGACGAGAAGCGGGAATTTGACGTCACCGTAACAGTCAGACCCGGCGACCGTCTGACCGGCGGCGCTATCTACTGCACCTGCCCGGAAACTCCGCTGATAACCCACAAGTGCATGGTCCCGCCGAATGTTTCCGGCGAGGTGACCTGGGCTGCGGAAAACGGCAGTTACCACGTGAATGATACCATAATAAAGCTCCGTCAGAACGACGGCACGGAGCTCCCGCTCACAATGGTGCAGCGCTGGCCCATCAAGACCCCCCGCCCTGTCGGGAAGCGCCTGCCCATCACCAGGCCCCTCATCACAGGCCAGAGGATAATAGACACCGTAATACCGATAGGAAAAGGCGGCACGGCTGCGATACCCGGCGGCTTCGGCACCGGCAAGACGATGACCCAGCACCAGATTGCAAAGTGGTGCGACGCCGACATAATCGTATACATCGGCTGCGGCGAGCGTGGCAACGAGATGACGCAGGTACTTGAAGAGTTCTCCGGGCTTATCGACCCGAAATCCGGCAGACCTCTTACCGACCGAACCGTGCTGATAGCAAACACCTCCAACATGCCGGTTGCAGCCCGTGAGGCTTCCGTATACACCGGAATAACCCTTGCGGAATACTACCGTGACATGGGCTATGACATCGCCATCATGGCGGACTCCACCTCCCGCTGGGCGGAGGCTCTGCGTGAGATCTCCGGCAGGCTGGAGGAAATGCCCGCCGAAGAGGGCTTCCCGGCGTATCTCCCGTCCCGGCTCTCGGAATTCTACGAGCGTGCGGGAAGCTGCGAAACGCTCAACGGCAGCACCGGAAGCGTCACCGTGATAGGTGCGGTATCCCCCCAGGGCTCGGACTTCTCAGAGCCTGTAACGCAGAACACAAAGCGCTTCGTGCGGTGCTTCTGGGCACTGGACAAGTCGCTTGCCTACGCACGCCACTACCCCGCTATCGACTGGAACAACAGCTACAGCGAGTATGTCGGCGACCTCACCGAATACTACGACAAGAACTGCGGAACTGACTTTCTGCGGCTCCGTCAGGAGATCTGCGGGCTTCTCGCCGAAGAGGGCAAGCTGATGGAGATAGTGAAGCTCATCGGCGCTGACGTCCTCCCGGACGACCAGAAGCTGGTCATGGAGAGCGCCCGTGCGATAAGGGTAGGTTTTCTCCAGCAGAACGCTTACCACAAGGACGACACCTTTGTCCCGCTGGAAAAGCAGAAGCTGATGATGCGTGCCATTGTGGAGCTCCACCAGCATGCGCTTGACGCAATAAAGCAGGGAAAGCCGTTCTCCGAGATAATCAGGCTGGGCTTCTTTGAGAGAGTTTCCAAGATCAAATTCGAGATACCCAACGACCGCCTGGAGATGTTCGACGATTATTTCCGGGAGCTGGACGAGGCATTCGCTGCGCTGTAAGAGTGTCAGCACAATGAAAAAAGCAGCGAAGAAAGGAGCAGTCCGAATGAGCATACAATACACAGGGCTGAACGAGATAAATGGTCCGCTGATAGCACTGGAGGGCGTGGAGGGCGTAGCCTTTGACGAAATCGCCACCATTCACCTTGACGATGGAACGGAACGCACAGGGCGTGTCGTTCAGATGGACGGCGACCGGGTGATACTCCAGGTGTTTGAGGGCACAAAGGGCATCTCCCTAAAAAATACACGCACCGTTTTTTCCGGCAGGCCGCTTGAGATCCCGCTTGCAGAAGAAATGCTCGGACGAGTATTCAGCGGCGCCGGCAAGCCGGTCGATGGACTTGGACCGGTGTTCCCGGAGAAATACGCAGACGTCAGCGGGCAGGCGCTTAACCCCGTTGCCCGGGAATATCCCCGCAACTATATCCACACCGGTATATCCTCGATAGACGCCCTAATGACACTTATCCGTGGGCAGAAACTGCCTATCTTCTCCGGCTCGGGACTTTCTCACAACAAGCTCGCCGTGCAGATAGTCCGCCAGGCGAGGATAGCCGATGACGCAGGGGCAGGCTTCGCAGTGGTATTCGCTGCAATGGGCGTACAGAACGATGTTGCCGGCTACTTCCGCAGGAGCTTTGAGGAAAGCGGAGCTTCGGAGCGTGTGGTAATGTTCCTGAACCTCTCCGGCGATCCGATGATAGAGCGTCTGCTGACCCCGCTGTGCGCCCTTACCACCGCCGAGTACCTGGCATACGAAAAGAACATGCACGTGCTGGTCATCATGACCGATATGACCGCCTACGCCGAGGCTCTGCGTGAGTTCTCCTCTTCTAAGGGTGAAATTCCCGGCAGAAAGGGCTATCCGGGCTACCTGTACTCCAACCTTGCTTCGCTATATGAACGTGCGGGAGTTATAAAGGGAAGCACCGGTTCCGTCACCCAGATACCGATACTGACCATGCCGAATGACGACATCACGCACCCCGTCCCCGACCTCACGGCGTACATCACCGAGGGTCAGATAGTGTTCGACCGGGAGCTGGAGCAAAAGGGCATTTACCCGGCGCTTTCCGTGCTGCTGTCGCTTTCACGTCTGATGAAGGACGGCATAGGCGAGGGCTGCACCCGCTCTGACCATTCTGCGGTGGCGAACCAGCTTTTCGCAGCCTATGCAAAGGTACAGGACGCCCGCTCGCTGGCTTCGGTCATCGGCGAGGACGAGCTCTCCGCCTCCGACCGTGCATATATGCGCTTTGGCAGGCTGTTTGAGCAGCACTTTCTGAACCAGGGCTTTGATGAGAACCGCACCATGGACCAGACCCTCGACCTGGGCTGGGACCTGCTGTGCACACTTCCCCGCACCGAGCTCGACCGTATCGATGACAAGCTGCTGGACAGCAGCTACTCGCCGGAGCGTGCGGCAAGGTTCAGCGCTGAATGACACATGACCGGCGAAAGGAGGGCTCAACGTGGCTGAACAGATATTCCCCACCAAGGGAAACCTCATACGCATGAAGAGGTCGCTGCGGCAGGCTCAGCTTGGCTACGACCTGATGGACAGGAAGCGCAGTATTCTGATACGTGAGATGGTCAGTCTGACCGACCGTGCCCGGGAGCTCCGCAGCAGCATTGACGACACCTACACTGCCGCCTACCGTGCGCTCCAGCGGGCGAACATCTCCATGGGCGTCGTGAGCGACATTGCAAAGACTATCCCGGTGGACGACTCGCTGAAGCTCACCACCCGCAGCGTTATGGGCGTGGAGCTGCCGGAGCTGACCGCAGAGAAATCCGGGTCCGGCCTTACGGATATCCCATACAGCATGCTCCAGACGAACTCCAGTTTTGACAGCGCATTTATCTGCTTCAACAAAGCAAAGGAGATAACGGTGCTGCTCGCTGAAACGGAGAACAGCATATACCGCCTGGCGGTGTCGATAAAGCGCACACAGAAGCGTGCAAACGCCCTGCACAACATAATGATACCGAGATACCGTGAGCTTGTGAGAAGTATCTCGAACTCCCTTGAGGAAAAGGAACGTGAGGAGTTCTCACGGCAAAAGGTTATCAAGCACGCAAAGATGAAGAAAGCATAAAAAAACAGCCGCACCATAAAAGTGCGGCAGTCAGCTTGTCGAAAAAGTCAATACGGCAGAAAATTTGAAAGAAACTGTGGGGGAAAACTCTAGAGCGATACCCAAAGCGCACACTAATCGACTTTCCCAATAAATC
>CAKSGA010000095.1 GCA_934454435.1 uncultured Oscillospiraceae bacterium
CCATGATCTCGTCGTTGATCTTTCTGCCATCTTCATAGTACTGGGTGCAAGCCTCAGTGGTGATGGTGAAGCCCTGGGGAACAGGCAGACCGATGTTGGTCATCTCGGCAAGGTTTGCGCCCTTACCGCCGAGGAGATTACGCATGGTCATGTCGCCTTCGCTGAACATGTAGACCCACTTGTTTGCCATTGGTATATACCTCCTGAATTTTTGATCGCTGGAATGCCCGTGCACGAGCAGTTTCAGCGTTTTTGATTTTTTTATGGTAATTTGTTCCGCTTATCGCAGCACACTCTACCACATCTTTTATTATAGCAGATAATCAGAAAAAATGCTAGATGTTTTTTGAAATTTTTTGTGATTTTTTATGATACCTCAATAAAACAAAAGGGGAGCGGTACTAAAACCGTTCCCCTCGGGTCATTCATATGTCAGACATTCTCAGGCACGGGAGCTTCCGGCGCTTCCTTTGTCAGCGGGACTTCCCCTGCGGGGACACCCGGCGCTGCGGAGTTCACGCCCGCCGCCATAGCCTTTCCGGTCACGAAGCTGCCTACCAGTGACTTCAGGTCCACGCCAAGACCCTCCAGCAGACCGGAGGACGCCTGGGTGGTAGCGTCTGTGATATCCTTGACGAGCTTCGAGGTATTTCCGTCGCCGTACATAGTGATCTTATCGACGTTCTCAAGCGGCTTTGCGATGGCCTGAGCGACCTCGGGCATCTTCTCGAAGTACATCTGGAGCACTGCGGCTTCTTCCATCTTGCGCATTGCTTCGGCTTTCTTGTCAAGACCATCAGCCTCTGCAAGAGCCTTTGCACGGACTGCCTCGGCTTCTGCAACGCCCTTAGCACGGATACCCTCGGCTTCCTGCTCGGCTGCGTATCTTGCGGCTTCGGCACGTGCCTTTTCTGCTGCGGCTTCGTTCTGGGCTGTTACCAGGATCGCAGCTGCTTCGTTCTTTTTGATCTCCAGCTCGGCTTCTGCGTTCTGGATATCCTCGTATTTCTTAGCTTCTGCGTTTCTCTGTACGGCGTACAGCTCTGCGTCTGCCTTCTGCTGTGCGGCGTATTTCTGCGCTTCTGCGGTTTTCTTTACCTCGGCTTCGAGGGCACGCTCCTTGATCTCGGCTTCCTTTGCCTTGATCTCGACTTCCTTTGCCTGCTTTGCGAGGTTTGCGTTTGCGGAGGTTATCTCGATGGTCTTGCGCTGCTCCTCCTGCTGAATGGTGTAGGCTGCGTCGGCTTCCGCACGCTTGATGTCAGCAGCACGCTTCAGCTCTGCCTGCTTGATGGCGAGCTCGTTCTCACGCTCTGCGATAGCAGTTTCGGAGTCCACACGGGCATCGTTAGCCTTGCGGTTCGCTTCCGCCTGGGCGATCTTTATGTCACGCTCTGCCTCAGCCTTGGAGATAGCGGCTTTCTTCTTTATCTGCATGGTGTTGTCGATACCCATATCGTTGATGATACCGTTATCGTCAACAAAGTTCTGCACGTTGAATGAAACTATCTCAAGACCCATGGCACGCAGGTCGGGGTCGGCGTTCTGCTTTACCTTGTCTGCGAAAGCCTGACGGTTGGAGACCATCTCTTCAAGACGCATCTGACCGACGATCTCACGCATGTTGCCCTCAAGTACCTCTCTTGCAACGCCGGTGATGTACTGTACGTTGCGGTTGAGGAAGTTCTGCTGGGCTTTCTGGATTATGTCGGGGTCGGGGGATATCTTGACGTTTACGACAGCGTCAACGGAAATGTTGATATAATCCGCCGTGGGGACTGCCTGGGCGGTCTTTACATCAACGGACATCAGCGCCAGTTCCAGCACGTCGCAGCGCTCGAAGAAGGGGAGCTTCACGGTAGCCTTACCGATAACGACCTTTGCTTTCCTGCGCAGACCGCTGATTATGTACGCCTTGTCCGGCGGAGCCTTGCGGTAGCCCGAGGCAAGAATGATGATAACTATGATAACGATTATCGCTATGGGCATGAACATTCCTAATTCAATATCCGGCATTGTTTCCTCCTGATGTCAAAGGTATCTTTTGGTTATATCGGAAGCATGGTAGTATGCTTCCTGGAGCTTGCTGAAATCTGCACCGCAGTTATCGTAGACCCCGGCACGGATATCGTCAACTATCTTTTTTGTAGGGAGGTACACCCCGTTAAGACCGATGTTTCCTGCAAGTCCTTTAAGAGCGTGTGCAGAGAACAGCATGTTCTGGTAATCCTCGTTGTCAGCGGCGGTCGTGAGCTCCAGCATCACGCTGTCGGCGGACTCGAAGAATTTTTTCAGGTACTTCACGAACATTTCTTCACGGTCCATGAAGTGCTCTATCATTTCAGGGACGTTGAGTCCCACGGTCATCATTTCGTCACAGAATTCTTTTGATATCATACGATCACTCCTCATTTATATTCTAGCATTTCAGTGTTTATTCGTCAAGAAGTTCGTATTATTTTGTAGGATTAGACAAAAACGAATGCCCAAAATTTCAGTTCATAACAAAACGGGCTGCCATTATTCCGGCAGCCCGTGAAATTATTTGAAATTGTAAAGCTGTATCTGCTCGAAGCCGTCCAGCAGCTCGCCGGACATCTTGAACGCAGCGTCAACGCCCCGTGCAACACACTCGATAGGATCCTCAGCAACGAAGCAGGGGGCTCCCACGTTGTCGCTGATGAGCTCCGGCAGGCCGCCCAGCATAGCTCCGCCGCCGGTGAGCAGAATTCCGTTTGAGAGGATATCTCCCACCAGCTCCGGGGGAGTGGACTCCAGAACAAGCTTTACCTGCTCGACTATCTCCATGGCGTTCTCGTGGATAGCGTCATAGATATCCTGGTCGCTTATTTCAAGGCTCTCGGGCAGACCTTTAAGGAGGTTTCTGCCACGGATAGTCATTTTCTTCTCGCCGGTGGGGTCGAACACGTTAGCTATCTCCATCTTTGCCTTTTCAGCGGTCTTTTCACCTATGAGTATCTTGTACTTCTGGGTAATGTGGCGGATTATCGCCTGGTCGAACTTATTGCCCGCCATCTTGATGGAGCGGCTCTGCACGATACCGTTGAATGAAACTATAGCCACGTCTGCGGTCCCGCCGCCGATATCAACGACCATGGTGCCGTTAGGCTTCGAGATATCAACGCCTGCGCCGATGAGCGCAGCGATGGGCTCTTCTATCAGGAACACCTTGCGTGCGCCTGCGGACATAGCCGCCTCGACCACTGCACGGCGTTCCACATCAGTAACGGAGGACGGCACGCAGAGGACTATCCTCGGCTTCATCATAGCGCCGCCGTTCACGATGTGAATGAACTCACGTATCATAGCCTCGGTCATGTCGTTATCGGAGATAACGCCGTCCTTCAGCGGACGGACGGCCACGATGTATTCAGGGGTCCTGCCTATCATCTTGTAGGCCTCGGAGCCGACAGCGACCACCGCCTTTTTCTTCTTGTCGTATGCTACTACCGACGGTTCGTTCAGTACTATACCCTTGCCTGCGATGGTTATGATTATGTTCGCAGTGCCGAGGTCTATTCCTATATCAAGTGCCATAAAAAATCTCTCCGTTCTTTCTTGTCCGGTGAATTACATGTTCCACTGAAGTCTGTAATTCATATCTGGGATCGTGGTGCCGCCTGCGGCGATTGTTTTTTTCGTCACCATAAGGTCTGATATAAATTATATCATGTTTTTTTCTGATTTGCAATATATTTTGCCGCTTCCTGCAAAAGAAATTCACGCTCGTTGGGGAAACTGCCGTCTACCACTCCGTTAAGCAGGTATTTCAGCGTTTCACCCATGAGCGGCGAGGGCGGGACGATACCGGAAAGCGCCTTTCCGTCCACTGCAAGGCTCTTTATGGTGAGGCAGCTTTCCCGTGCCAGCTCGGGAATTCTCACGATGACCTCCCGCCAGTCGTCGCAGCGGGAGCGGAATTCAGGCTTCTTTGCCATATTGTCGGCGATGTGAGCCATCGCTATATCCCGGGAGAGCCCTTCGCCGTGCCTTGACAGCATTCGGCGAAGCTGACGGTCGTTTTCCGGCAGGGGGACGTCATGGTACTTTATTATCTCGCAGACCTGTTCCCGCAGGGATGTGCTGGTTTTCAGGCGGCGCAGTATGCCGTCTGCGATATCTGCGCTTATCTGGGCGTGACCGTAGAAGTGTCCCTCGCCGTCCTCGCCCCGGGTGAAGCACCGGGGTTTCCCGATGTCGTGGAGCAGCATGGCAAGGGTAAGCGGGAGCTGCCCGGGAGTCCCTGCGGAAATTCCGGCGGCACATTCGGCGGCTGCCGTGCTGTGCTCGTATACGTCAAGGCTGTGGTATTTCGAGTGCTGGTCGAAATCGAAGCATTCGGCAAGCTCCGGCATGATCACTGCGAATATTTCCCGGAAGCCCCCCATTATCCGCCGTATATTGCGGGGGGAATTTCTGCCGGTCAGCAGCCCGGAAAGCTCGGAAAACACACGCTCCGCCGAGATGTTCCGCAGCAGCTCACGATTGTCCGTCATTGCCCGTGTGGTGTCCGGCTCTATCTCGAATCCCAGCGTGGCGGCGAAGCGCAGTCCCCGGAGTATCCGCAGGGCGTCCTCGTGGAAGCGCTTTTCGGGGTCGCCTATGCAGCGTATGATACCACGGCGGATATCCTCTCCGCCCCCGAATTCATCAAAGAGCCCCCGCCGTGGGCTGTAGGCTATGCCGTTCATGGTGAAGTCCCGGCGGGCTATATCTTCCCGCAGGCTGCGGGTGAAGCTTACCGAGTCCGGGCGGCGGCTGTCGTGGTACTCCCCGTCCACACGGTAGGTGGTTATCTCCACCGGCTCTCCCTCCGACAGCACCGTCACCGTCCCGTGCTTCAGACCGGTCTCTATCAGCTTCATGCCGGAAAATACACGCTCTGTTTCCTCCGGCAGCGCAGAGGTCGTCACGTCATAGTCGTGGGGCGGGACTCCCATAAGGCTGTCACGCACGCAGCCGCCGACGATGTACGCTTCGTACCCGGCGTCCTCCAGCATGTCCAGAATGCGGACTATGTTCGATGGTATCTCCATTCAGCTCACCTCCTGTTTATGGGGAACTCAGGGCGGCACCCCGGCTTCCAGCCGGACGATACCGCCCGATGATCATTTTTCTGTTTTGTCCGGAAGTTCAATGGAAGCGTCTGCGTTTTTCTTCAGGCGTATTTTCGACATCTTGCGTATTCTTGACCAGATGAACGCCAGTGCGACCAGGATCAATTCCGGGATAGTCTGCCACAGTCTTGAAACGACAGAAACGACCATAGCGTCCTCTTTCGGCATTATGAGAAGCAGACCGGCAACGATGATACCCTCACGCACGCCAAGACCGGACGGCGCAAATATCGCCAGAATACCCATTATCGCCGAAACGCCCCAGATACCGGCGCAGAAAAGCAGCTCGGAGTATTCCACGGCGGGGTAGATGGATTTTGTAAGGATAAAGAAGCCCACGCCCACGATGAGCCAGTTGCCGATGAACAGCAGCACTACCTTCAGCATCTGGGAGTACTTCATGGGTATCTTCAGGTCTTTCTTGAATATCTTGCCTATGATACCGAGGAAGAAGTTGATTATCTTCGGGTGAATGCACACGAAGAACACCACGATGAGTGCGATCGTCAGCCACTTGTAGTTCTCCAGAAGCTCATTCGGGAAGAACAGCAGCGACACGATGAACAGCATAGCAGCGCCCAGCAGCGTGCAGACGTTCTCAATGAAGAAGCACACCGTGACCTTTGACAGCGGGGCGTCCTCCTCCTTGTAGTAGGTAAGGCGGGCGGCGAGCATGAACACCTTTCCCGGGATATACTTTCCGAGTATCGAATAGAGGTAGCTGGTAACAGCCTTTTCGTAGCCGATGGCGCAGCCGTTGAGCTTCGTGATGTAGTGCCATAGTGACGCCAGGGTTATCTTATAGACGAAATAGAACAGCATGGAGAAGATGAACACGCCCATATTGACGTTCATTATCTTCTCGGAGAAGTCGTCCCAGTTCTTCCAGAAGTACCATGCCAGGAACACGACCACCAGCACGCCGAACAGTATTTTCAGCAGTTTGAGTATTAGTTTTTTATCAGGCTTTTTCATGATATCCCCCGGTCAGAAGCTCAGCAGAACTCTGATAAAGCACATGTAATAATAGATGAACCAGGTCGGCATTTTTTCCAGCCGTGCGAGCTTTTCCCGGCTGAACTTCATATTGCGCCAGCCCAGTCTGAATGCGAGGCGGTGGTTCCATTTGCATTTGCCGGAAACGTCCACATTGAGCTTTCTGCCCATCTTCTCGAACATCTCCTGCTTTGCCTTTGCACAGTTGAACTTGAACACCAGCGCACGCTTCTGGCTGCGGAGCATTTTGCTGTCGTCTATCCTTGAAGCGACTATCGCACCGTCGTCCACTGCGGACTGGAACGCCTTCATCGCCCTTTCAGTGCGGATAACGCAGCTTGTGTGCTTGATGGGGTTCTTCTTCATCTCTTTCAGCCAGATGTCGCCGAAGCTGATATCGGCGGTGTTGCAGTAATGGTCCTGGCAGACCATGCAGCTCTCACGGCTGAAGAAGTATGCGTTCTTGTAGGCGCATATCGTCTTGGGGTAGCTGAGCGTGCGCTCGCTTCCGTCCTCGTACTGCACGGTGGAAAGACCTCTCCAGTGCCCACGGCGGTAGTACAGCCGCTTTGCGCCCTCGAGGGGTATCTTCTTCTTCCTCAGCGGAACTAACGTTGCATTCTCGTTGTGGCTTCCGCTGCAGTAAAGGCCGAGCTTCAGCACTACTTTTTCTTTCAGTGCCGGGTCCTTTTCCAGCATTGCGGTGAATGCCCTCATCTGGCAGGGGACCAGAACAACAGCGAGCTTTCCGTTGAATTCACGGAGCATATCCACATGCTTCATGAGCGGCATGTGCATGTATACAGATGAAGAGCTCTCCATGAGCTGCTCCTTTGTGGTGGCGATAAAGGTCTTGTAGCCGAGTCTGCCGTCCCTTATCTCACTGCGTGTTACCCATGCGCCGTCTATCTCGCCCTTTTCGAGCATGTGGCAGAGCAGGGCAGTGACCATTCCGCCGGAAGCGGCGTTGGCACGGATATTCTCGTCCGCTGCGTAGCCCATCCTTGCGCAGATATGCTCGCCCATGTAGTGCTCCGGGCGGTTGAAGTCCAGCAGCTTGACCTTTTTGGGCTTTGCATATACCTTGTCGATCTCCTCGCTGATGAAGTGGATATTGTCACGGCTGCTTTCCAGTACCTTGGGAAGATTTTCGGAGATCTTCTCACGGATATTGCGGCTCTCCTGCATGAATCCCATGAACTTTATCTTCAGCTGGTCGAGCTCCAGCGCAGAGAAATCCACGGCGTACTCGCCCAGACCAAACATGTCCAGGACTTCCTTGTACTTGTGGCTCCACCCTATCAGCAGGACCGGAGTGCACTTCTCAAGGGCGCCTATCATCGCATGGAAGCGGGAAGCGACCAGGACCTCGCTGTGTGCCAGCAGCTCACGTATCTCTTCGGGAGCCATCTCACGGGGGTCCCACATTACCTTTGTCTTGTCACGGACTGCGTTGTAGACCTCGCTGCATATGATGAGGTCGTTGTTGCGGGGCTTCTCGCTTCCCTCACGGGCGGCGTTTGCAATGAGCAGCACGTTGTAGTCCTGCTCGTTGAGCCAGTTGACGAACTGCACCATGCAGCCCCGGTAGTCCTTGCCCATTTTGGCGCACTTGCCCTGCACCACGCTGCTCACCGAGAGCGCCACTACACGCTTGCGGAAGAACGGGCTCTCTTCGCAGAGCTTACCCACTTTTTCGGCATAATATTCGCTGTCAGGCATGGAGAAAGCGCCGTCGGCGCAGAGCTTTACGTTCTCCGTTATGCCGATCCCGGCGAGGTTCTCCTTTGTGATCTCGCCCCGGGCGCAGATCAGCTTTATCTTAGGGAGTATCCACTTTGCAAGGAACCTGTTCCAGAAACTCCTGAACGTACCCAGCGCCTGGGAGTACTTCACCACGGGAACTCCGCACAGCATGGGCACCGCCGCACAGACGAACGCATATGTGTTCATGACGAACCCACGGCTGTCCACGAAAGAAATTCCCGCTTCGTCAATGACTATGTCGCACTGGGAGTACGCCTTGATGATCTTGTTCATCCGGAGCACTTTCCCGAACGGCGGAATGAACCTCAGGAAACTGTACAGCACCGCCAGGGGGAACGCTATGAACAGCAGTCGTTCCGGCTTTGTATTGACGACCTTGATGAAGTCGTATTTTTCTGGCATTTCTGCGATGAGTTTCCGGTCAGCCCTGGGGTAGGTGGACATCAGGAATATGTTGAGCTTTTCGCCGTAGCGTTCTTTCAGCTGCTTTATGGAGCTCTGCAGCATTGCGGCGGCTCCCTTGTTTCCGCTGAAGCAGGCGGCGGTTATTGCAATATTTATAGGTTTCATTTCTGCGCTTCCTTTTCTGTTTTTTCAGGACATAACAATACTATTATATTGTATCACATAAGTGTGAGTTTGTCAAAAGAAAACTGTGTGAAAAATTTTTAATGCAGGGAGGGGCTTGCCCGTTCCGCAGACCGGCTTCATGATTTTAGGAAAACGCTGAATAAAATTAAACGGGCAGAAACAAATCTGCCCGTTTCAGACTGTCGAAAAAGTCATTACGGTAAAAAATTTGAAAGAAACTGTGGGGGAAAACTCTTGTTTTCCCCCACACCC
>CAKSGA010000096.1 GCA_934454435.1 uncultured Oscillospiraceae bacterium
AGGTACTGGAGAACATCGACAAGCTCGAGGACGTACTCAGCGAGGACGAGAGCATATATTGATCAGCCTGCGGACCTGGCGGAGTTCCGCCGGTCTTATGCCTAACGTTTCGGGGTCGTAACTAAATGAAAGAATTCTTCCACAGCGTCAAATTCAAGATATTAATATGCATTGCGGCGCTGCTGCTGGGACTTATGACCTATGTTGCGGTGGCAGCCGGAACGCAGACCCTGCCCGAGCAGGTGATCAATACCATAACATACCCCTTTGTGACCGCAGCTAATGCGATCTCCAACGGGGTGAACGGCTTCATCGACAAGTGGGTGAACGCCGATACCTATAAAAAACAGAACGACGAGCTCCGGGAGCTGGTCACGGAGATGTATGAGCGCTCCGCCGATTATGAGGAGCTCCAGCGGGAGAACGAGCAGCTTCGTGAAATGCTGAATCTCAGCAAGGAGCACAAGGACTTCGTTTTCTCTGAACCCTGCAGCATAATAGCCAGAAATGCGAACGACATCTATGGCGGCTTCACGATAAACCAGGGCAGCAGCTCCGGCATTTCCCTGAACGACCCGGTGATAACCTCAGTCGGGCTTGTCGGCAGGGTGACGGAGATCGCCGTGAATTACTCCAAGGTGTCCACGATATTATCGCCGCAGGTCAATGTCGGCGTGTATACCCTGCGCACAAAGGCTACCGGCGTTATCGAGAACGACCTCGCCACAGCCGAAAACAAGCAGTGCCTGATGAGTCAGATACTCAAGGACGCCGATATAATTCCCGGGGACGTTATCGTCACGGCGGGTCAGAGCGGGCTTTTCCCGGAGGGGCTGATGGTCGGCACCGTGAAGGAAGTCTACAACGACCCGAACGGGCTGTCCAAGCATGCGGTGATAGAGCCGATGGAGGATTGTTTCGCCATCACCTCCGCCTATGCGGTGGTGGATTTTGACGGCAAGGGTCTGTCGTTCGACACGGGAGATCAGGGGGCGTCATGGTAAAGAGGATATCCCGCAGCAAGGCACGCACCAGAAGGGCAAGGCTGCGTGGTTTTCTGCGGTGGCTGTGTTACTCGCTGTTGCTGCTGCTGTTCTATTTGTGGGAGGTCGCACCGCTTATCCGTGGCTGGTGTCCGCTGCTTATCATTCCACTTGCGACTGCTGTCGCCATGTTCGAGGGAGAGTTTGCTGCGGGGATCTTCGGCGTGGTCTGCGGGCTCATGCTGGATATTGCAAGCGGCACGCTCATCGGTTTTTCGTCCATGTGGCTGCTGGTGATATGTCCGACAATTTCCCTGCTGGGTCAGTTCTGGCTCAAAACGAGCTGGCTGACGCACCTTGTGATGAATACGATAACTGTCGTGTTCATTTGCTCAATGGATTTTCTGTTCCTGCACTGGGTGTGGGAGCGTGAGAGCTCCGGAATTTCATTCGTGCATTCGCTGCTGCCGGCGTATCTATGGGCGATAATTCTTTCGCTGCCGGTTTATTTTCTGGTGCGTTTCATTTCGGGCAAATTCCGCCCGAAGGAGGAGCGCCGTCTTGAAGAAGCCGCAGCCGACAGCTCTGACGAGGAAGAATGAACTGCGTTCCTGCATGGCTCAAATGACGCTGCGCAGGGCGCTTTTGCTATATAAGGTGATGATATGTCTAAATTTTCAAATGTGCTTCGTTCGGGAATATTAGCGGCGCTGGTCATCGCAGCGGCGTTTCTCTGCGGTCTGCGGCTGCTGGAGATACAGATAGCCGATGGTGGGAAGTATCTTTCCATGACGCAGAATTCCTACACTGCGGAGCAGGATATCGAAGCCGCCCGGGGCAAGATAGCCGACAGCACCGGAAAGATACTCAACACAAATCAGCTCAATTGCAGCGTAAATCTCCAGAAAGCGAGCCTTATCGCCGGAACGGAGAACGAGGTGATATACCGGATACTGTCCGTGCTTATTGACAAGGGCGAGGACTGGAACGAGTCTCTCCCGATAACTCGCACGCAGCCGTATCAGTTCGCAGCCGACCGTGAGAACGCCGTGGACTCCCTTAAAAAGCGCATAGGTCTGGGCGTGTATGCAACAGTTGAAAACTGCATGAACGCACTGTACGAAAACTATGACATCTCTGATAAGTACGAAGAGCCGATGCGGCGTTACATCGCCGGGGTACGTTATGAGATGGACCTGATGGACTTCAACTATCAGAACAAGTACGAGATAGCCTCCGGTCTTTCCAGCGAAGCCGTGCTGGAGCTCAAGGAGCTTTCGGCGCTCATGCCGGGCATGGAGATTTCCGAGGGCTGGGACCGCATTTATCTTGACGGCACCACCGCTCCGCACCTGCGGGGAACTGTCGGTGCGATCTCTGCGGAAAAGTATGCTCAGCTCAAAAGTGCCGGCTACACCATGAACGACATCATCGGCACCTCCGGAATAGAAGCAGCGCTGGAGAGCACGCTCCGGGGCCAGCGGGGCAAGCGTGAGATAACCCGGGATTCCAGCGGCGTAAAGATCTCTGATGAGATAATCACCCAGCCCCAGGCGGGAAATTCCGTAATGCTGACTATCGACTCGGACTTCCAGAACATGGTGGTGGATATACTCCAGTACCACATGGATTTCCTGCATTCGCCCTACTACACCACGGCGATGGACGCAAACCTGCGTGGCAAGGATACCGAGGTCGGCTCAGCAGTGGTGCTCAGCGTCAAGGACGCATCAGTGCTTGCTATGGTGAGCATTCCGGGCTATGACATCAACGACCTTATCGAAGATTACGGCACCGTGCTGAATGCGAAGAACTCCCCGCTGCTGAACCGTGCGATAAACGGTGAGTACCGTCCGGGTTCTACCTTCAAGACGATAACCGCCACCGCCGGACTTGCGGAGGGCGTGATAGACGCTTCCACCACCATCACCTGCGGAGGGCGGTATCAGTATTATGCGCCGAGCTACACCCCGGGCTGTACCGGGGTCCACGGAGCAATAACTGTGCAGTTCGGTCTGAAGCATTCCTGCAACATATTCTTCTATGAAACGGCACGGCGCCTTGGCATAGAAAAGCTGGACTACTGGGCTGAGAAGTTCGGAATAGGGCAGGATCTCGGCTTTGAGATACCTATGTCCACCGGCAGAATGACATCGCCGGAGCTTTTTGAGAAGCTCGGTATCGAGTGGAATGCCAGCGATACCATCCAGGCGGGCATCGGGCAGTCGGAAACGCTGCTGACGCCGCTTCACCTGGCGACCCAGGCAATGACCATTGCGAACAATGGCGTTCGTTACCGCCCGCACATAGTCAAGGCGGTCTACAATTACGACTTCACCGAGCTTATAAGCGAAACGCAGCCCGAGGTCATGGAGGACTTTTCCGAGGGTATGGAGGGGGTATTCGCCGAAGTCAGGGCGGGCATGAAGCGGGTTAGTGAGAATGCGAACTTCCTGCTGGACGGCGGCTGGTACAACATCTACGACTACAAGGGCATAGGCAAGGAGAACGTCTGCACCAAGACCGGTACGCCGGAGGTCATAGCGATGACGAAGTTCAATTCCACCATCGTTGGCTTCTACCCGGCGGACGACCCGGAGATAGCGTTCGGTATATGTCTTGAGAACAGCGAGTACAGCCGACATGTGGCGTGCAATATCATCTCAGCGTACGTCACCGGAAAGTTCGAGCCGGTATATGACGAGGACGGGAATGCTATGTACCCCCTCGGAGAGTCCAACCGGGCAAAGAAACAGGCTGAGGAAGAGAAGAACAACGCAGACAGCACGCAGAACAGTGCACAATAAAATCAGCTCCCCTTAATGATCAGGGGAGCTGTTGTTTTGTATATGCCCGGGTCCCGATACCCTGGACATCAGCGGGTCATACCGCTGTTCAGACCGCCTAGAAAGGCGGTGAGTGCGTAGACAAAAGGAGGTAATTTTGTTAAGTCAGCCGCTTTTTTGTCAGCGGCTAAGGCGTCAGGAGTCTGCGACTCCTCGTCAAGAAAAATTCTTTCGCCGTACATCAGCCCTGCTTCATCTTGAAGGACAGGCAGTCAGTGCACTGGCAGACGGTAGGGTCAGCCTCATGTGTGCCGATCTCGATCTTGTCAAGGGAGCAGTAGTCCTCACAGCAGCAGTGGTGCTCGCAGTTGTGGATCGTACAGCCGATGTGCTTGTTTGCGTATTCAGTTCCCATAATGATCTTCCTTTCTGAAATAAGAGTGCGGCTTGCCTGCCGCAAATCTATTATCTGCAAAGATGCTCCGGTTATTCTCACGGAAATAATTTACATGGTTGACAGCGGCGTTTTTTTGTGATATGATATAGAAAATGACGTTTCTGTGAGGTGGACATGATGGGTGAAAACAATGAGAAAAAGTTCGTTCGCCGGGGCAGCTTCCGGGTGGCGTACAGGAATGAGGGAGGTCTTGTAATAGGCTGCATCATCGGCGCAGTTCTGTGCCTTGTGATGTTCGTTGTGGGACTTGTGCTGTTCGGCGCCCCGCAGGATTTCCTCGGGTTTATGAGCAGCGTGTTCTGGATAATACCCGCCGTGCTCTGCCTGATATGTATACCCGTGATAATTTACGGCAGGAACTGCACCTACAGCGCCGGAGACACCGAGCTTGAAACAAGGACTCCCCGGGGCAGCGAGTACCTTTACTACAGCGACATTTCCGAGGTCATCTACAAGCCCATCTACCTGTTCAGGAGGGAACGGGGCTTTCTGGTGACGGTGGTCACAGGCGTGCGGGACTTCACGTTCAGGTACATTTTCGGCGGAGACGAGCTCCACAAGCCGGAGCATACGCCGTTCTACATACTGGAGCTGAATTCCGGTCTGCGCAAGCCGGAGGAAGCGGACCCGGATCTGAAAGCGGCGATACTCTCCCAGTTTGCCATGATGCAGGAGAAGCAGGAGGACAGGCTTTCAAAGAAACGCCCGAAAAAGACCTGGAAGAACCTTTTTGATGACTAAAACTGAAATCCCCGGGAGTTTCCCGGGGATTTTTGTGTTCAGAGGGTCATCTCTGGTTCTGACCCTGCTGGTTCTGTCTGTTCTGACCGTTCTGATTCTGGCGGTTCTGACCCTGCTGGTTCTGACGGTTCTGCTGATTCTGCTGATTCTGATTGTTCTGTTCGGACATTATATTTTCCTCCTGGAGTGATTCTCCGTGAATTTACCGGCTTTTCGCCGCAGAAATATTGTGTCCGGTTTATGTCCTGTTATTCTGGAAATTTTTACATTCAAAAGGCGCTCCTGCTATTATCTTTTCCTCATGTACGCATACAGCAGCCACTGCGCCGCAGAAAGGATCGCCAGCAGAATCATTATCAGTATCTGCGCAGCTCCCCAGTCGTTCATCAGAACGCCTATCAGCACGGTCGCAATGGTGAGTATCACGGCGTTGCGGAAAAACGGCTTTGCGTCCTTTCTCATCTGGACTGTATACGCTTTGCCATGACGGTGTTCTTCATCAGCATGGCGATGGTCATGGGACCAACTCCTCCCGGTACGGGAGTTATGAAGGAAGCCTTTTCAGCGCACTCGTCAAATACGCAGTCGCCGCAGAGCTTGCCCTCGGCATTGCGGTTGATACCCACATCAATGACCACTGCACCGGGCTTTACCATGTCGCCGGTCACGAAGCCGGGTCTGCCTACTGCCGCTACAAGGATATCCGCACGCTGGCATACTTCCCTGAGGTCCTTCGTACGGGAATGGCAGATGGTCACGGTGCCGTTTTCATGCAGAAGCAGCATCGCCATGGGCTTGCCGACTATATTTGAGCGTCCTATCACCACGCACTCCTTGCCGGAAACGTCAACACCGGTGCTGTGGATAAGCTCCATGCAGCCCGCAGGTGTGCAGGGCAGGAAAGCATAGTTACCTATCATTATCTTCCCGACATTGGAAGCGGAGAATGCGTCAACGTCCTTGAGCGGGGATATTTTCGCAATGACAGCTTCTTCGTTGAGGTGCTTCGGCAGCGGGAGCTGCACCAGTATACCGTTGACTTTTTCGTCAGCGTTGAGGGTGTCTATGAGCTCCATGAGCTGCTCCTCGGTGGTTTCAGCCGGGAGTGCGTACTCGTAGCTCTTTATTCCGCAGACCTCGCACGCTTTCTTTTTGTTGTTGACGTAAACACGGCTCGCAGGGTCGTCGCCTACTATTACAACTGCAAGGCCCACGTCAAGGCCTTCACGCTCGATCTCCGCACGGACCTCTTCCTTGACCTTTGCGGAAACTGCCTTTCCGTCAATTATCTGTGCTGCCATCTGTTTCTTCCTCGCTTTCTTTTTCTGCTGTTTCAGCTTCGGGAGCCTCCCCGGAGCTTTCCTCCTGCGGGAGCTCTTCTGTTTCCTCCGGAGCTGCTTCCTCTGCTTTTTCTTCTTCGGACGTATCGCCGGAGTCCAGAGTTACGCTGTCGGCGTCGTCAGAGAGGATCGACGGCGCAACGGGCTCCTCTTTCTTCTGCTTTTTCCTGTCCTTTGAGGACTTTGCAGATTCAAGGTCAGCCGCCTGCTGGTTCTTCCATGCGTCAGTGTTGACGTAGAGGGGTATGTTCTTCTTCTCCGTGAGTACCTTGAACACGATAACGAGTACCGTGCACACAACGAAGCATACCGCTGCAACTACCTGGGAAATCCTGAACGGACCCGCCATCAGGCTGTCGGTGCGCAGACCCTCTATCCAGGCTCTGCCAAGACCGTACCAGGCGAGGTACATCAGCATTATCTCGCCGTCAAAGCTGCGCAGCTTCTTTGAGTAGAAGTGCAGTCCGATAAGTCCGATAAGGCACCATACGCTCTCGTACAGGAAGCAGGGGTGGACGGTGGCACCTGCCGCAAGTCCGTCACGGTGAGTGATGAGCGGGCTTGTCATGCCGAATATCCAGTCCGGAGAACACTCGGCGCCGAACGCTTCCTGGTTTACGAAGTTGCCCCATCTGCCTATGGCCTGGCCGATAAGGAAACCCAGGGAAGAGAGATCCGCCATCGCCCGGAAATTCACCTTGCGTATCCTGCATGCGATAAATCCGCCCAGGAAGCCGCCGATAACGCCGCCGTAGATAGCAAGTCCGCCGTCACGTATCGTCGTGAATGTCGTGACGAAATCATAGCTTACGCCGCTGTTCGGGTCGAGGGTCTGGAACACGCAGTAATAGATGCGTGCGCCGAGAAATCCGCAGATGAGCGCCACGAACACGACGTCGAACATTCTTTCCCTGCCGATGCCGAAGCTCTCGGCACGCTTGTTTGCGTACAGGTAGGCAAGGATAACGCCGATGGTTATCAGCACGCCGTACCAGTATATCTTCAGCCCGAAGATCTCAAAGCCCTGGGTGTAGGTTATCGTTATGCCGCCGAACAGGTTGGGGAATGTCAGATCGACAGGCTTGAAGGCTGCGTCTGAAATCAAAGTAGCTAACATATTATTCCTCCGAAGGTGTGATGACGGAAAGGCAGCAGTTGCCCTCGTCAAAGTTTTCGAGCCGCTGGAGCATGCCCTCATAGTCGGCAGCCGCCGCAAGCTCTGCATAATCGAACGCAGACGTGCCGGTCAGCGCTGCGTCTGAAAGGTTCTGGGCAACGCTCTCGACATTATTGAAGGTGCGAACGTTGTCGCCGTAGAGGTACTTTTTCGCCCGCAGGAACGCTTCCTTAGCCGGGGGAGCGCTCCGCCGGCGGCGGTACTCCCCGCAGACTGCCTGCGCAGCCCTGTCAGGGTCGTCGGACTCGCCGAATATCGCCGGCACGAAGAACCCTCTTCCCATCATTATGCTGCTCTCGAACGTTTCGTTGATGAGCCCGCTGTCACGCATGCTGCGGTAGAAATCCGTAGCGGCTCCCACCGTGGTGTCGTTCATCAGGGTCTGGTAGATGTATTCCTCTATCATCTTCCTGCCGCTGTACGCCGGTGACTTGAAGCCCAGCGCAAAGTTCGTCTTGCCGAGCGGCATGCTCATCTGTACTCTTGGCGTGATGACACGCTCCGGCTCGTCAGCCAGTACGGATACCGTATTCATGCTCTTTCCGGGGAGCAGGCAGCGCTCGCAGACCTCGATGGCGCTTTCCATATCAAAACCGCCTGCAATGCAGAGGTACATGTTCGAGGGTTCATAGAATGCGTCATAGACGTCGTACAGCAGCCTGTCCGTGATTTCGGCTATGCTCTCGGCGCTGCCGGCGATGTCGTTGCGCACGGGGTTGTTTGCGAACATTCCCCGGTACAGTTCCATGCAGACCCTCCACGCAGGGCTGTCGAGGTACATCGTTATCTCCTGCGTGATTATGCCACGCTCCTTCTCAACGTTCTCCGGCGTGAAGTAGGGGTGCTGAACGAAGTCCAGCAGTATCTCCAGGTTCTTCTCGAAGTTCGCCGAGCAGCTGAAGTAGTAGCGTGTGCTGTCATAGGAGGTCCCGGCGTTGCAGGAGGCTCCGGTTTCTGCGAACCTTGCGAACGCTTCCTTTTCCGGTGACTCGAACAGCTTGTGCTCCAGGTAATGCGCAGTGCCGTCCGGAATGTGCCAGAGGTCGCCGCCGTTCACCCTGGCGCAGTTATCCACCGAGCCGAATTTCACCGAGAACTGTGCAGTCACGGTGGAATATCCCTCCATCGGGTACAGCAGGACGGTCACGCCGCTGCTGTGGGTGTACTTGAAATAGCGCTCTCCAAGGCGCTCGC
>CAKSGA010000097.1 GCA_934454435.1 uncultured Oscillospiraceae bacterium
CTGCTGTGCCTGTTCGATATCATCTCGAACTTCGTAACGGTGCCCTTCCTGAAGAATATCATCAATTCGCTTTCGGTGCTGTATAAGTACCAGGAATTCACCTATGGCATTTTCAGCCTGAAGAATATCCTGTTCTTCCTTAGCCTGATCGCAGTGTTCAACTTCATGACGATGCGTGCTATAGAGCGCCGCCGCTGGAGCTGAGAAAGGAGGAACAGTCATGAGCGATATGAACGAAAAGAATACGGAGCTTGAGAACGGACAGTCCTCCGAATACTCCGGCGATACTGCTTCTGAAAAGGTGACGCTGAGCACGGAGCCTGCTGATGAGAACGCAGAGGTCAAGCCTGAAAAGGCTCCAAAGCCTGCAAAGCAGCCCCAGGAGATACGCAACGGAAACCCCGCTGCAAGAAAGCATAAGATAAACAAGCGCAACTTCAAGCATGGCACGATGGCAGTGGTGTTCACTGTGATCTTTGTTGCCGCCGTAGTGGTGCTGAACGTTATCGTGGGCATGATCTCCGACCGTATCGACACCACCGCCGACCTCTCCGACACTGGTATCTACACCCTTGACGAGGCGACCGTCGGCTACCTTGACAATCTGACCATGGACGTTACCGTTTCCGTCATGAACACCGAAACTGATTTCGAGGGCGGCGGGACCTACTATAAGAGCGTCAACGAGCTGCTGAAGAAGATGGAGATGCAGAACAGCCACTTCAGGGTGCAGTATCTCCAGATAGACCAGAATCCGGATTTCACCTCCAGGTTCAACGGTGAGACCCTCTCCCAGAACTATATCGTTGTGGAGTCGGAAACCACCAACAGACACCGTATAATCACTCCGGGAAGCTACTTCTCATGCAATGCGTTCAGAGATCAGCTGTCGCAGTACGGCTACCCCGAAGCGTATATCGACCAGTACGTGGAGCAGTATGTGAACAGCTCCTATGCTTCTCAGGTGGTTGACGGAAGCAATATCGAGGAGGCTGCTATCTCCGCTATGCTGTATGTCACCAACACCGACCCGGTACGTGTGGCATTCACTGAGGGCTTCGGCGAGAGTGATTCCACCACCCTTTCCAACCTGCTCAGCAAGAACGGCTATGATGTTGAGACCATCAACCTCCAGTCTGTTTCTGAGATAGACAGCGACATCGACTACATCGTTATGAACGCCCCGACCATGGACTATGATAACGATAATCTCGACAAGCTCGCCAAGTTCCTTGACAACAACGGCGCATTCGGAAAGAACCTTGTGTTCTTCTCCAGCAGCCAGGCTTATTATACTGCTTCCGGCGAGAACAGCAATGCGCTGGTGAACCTCTCCGCATTCCTCTCCGAATGGGGTCTGGAGATCGGCGACAGCATCATGATGCAGACAAACGCTGAATACACCTACGGCAACATGGCTATAGCACAGGTGCTGGACGTCCAGGATACCGACTTTGTCGGCAGTGTCTACGGCAACTCGCTGTTCACCTATGACTATTATTCACGCCCTGTTATAAGGATCTGGGGCGATGATAAGTCCAAGGGCGGCGTTGAGCAGAAGGTGCTGATAAAGACCTATGACGGCGCATATCTCCGTCCGTTCAGCACGCTTTCAGATGAGAACTTCGACATCAGCTCCGCTGAGTCCGGCGTGTTCAACGATGCTGTGATAGCTTACAAGATCCACAGCACCACTCAGGAGGTCTCAAGGGTCGTAGCTTTCGGATCCGAGGCGTTCCCCGAGATCAATTATTCCAACTCCAACAACCAGGATATCCTGGTAAATATGTTCAACTATATCTCCGGCAAGACCGATGGCGTTACTATCACGTCCAAGTCTTTCTCCAACGTGGGCTTCGATATGAACCAGGGCAGTGCGAACGTTCTTGCTATAGTGCTCTGTATCGTGGTCCCGATCGTTGTCATCGTTGTGGGTATAGTTATCTGGGTGCGCAGGAGGCACAGATAAATGGCGAAACTTTCTAAGACTACCAGGACCGTCATCATCGCAGCCGCAGTGCTGCTGGTGCTGGGAGCTGTGCTCCTGGTACTGCTGATGACCGGTTCTGACAAGGACGATACTTCCTCCGGCGCAGTTTCCAGTGGGACATCTGAAAGCGCCTCTGACGGCGCTGACAGCTCCGCTTCGGATACCAGCACCTCCAGTGACAGCGAGAAGGTCGCTATAACTGACAAGGAGCAGGAGAACGTTCTGAAGATTGAGGTCTCCAACGACACCGGCAGTTTCTCTTTCAGCAGGCAGCAGCGTGAGGTGTCCTCAACGGACGACGACGGGAACGTCAGCACCTCTACCGAGTACTACTGGGTGAGCCCGGAGCTTGACGGCGTGGATCACAACGACTCCACCATCGGCTCGTTTGTACGCTGTATGGCGGGGCTCTCCGCTTCCTCCGTCGTTGAGGAGAACGCAGAGGATCTGGAGAAATACGGGCTGGCAAGTCCGGCGGCGGAGGTAAAGGTCACATTTGACGACAACACGACCGCTGATATCTGCTTCGGTATAAGAAACCCGGCGTCCACGAACTATGTATACTGCATGACAAAGGGCGGCAGCGATGTGCTCCAGGTCAGCTATTACAGCGCCGGCAGCGCATTCTACGACATCAAGGACTTCGTGAACCTGGCGCTTACCGAGTCCTATGACACGAACAATGCCAAGGAGCTCGACTACCTCACCATCGAGCGCAAGGATCTTGACGAGCCCGTAAACATCGAGTATATGTACGACATCGCCAAGGAGAGCGAGGACGAGGACTCCGTTATCACGACGTTCAACACACACCGCATAACATCTCCCATCACTGCGGAGCTCGACACCACCAGCGGTCAGACCATCTGCTACGGTCTGTACGGGCTGAGTGCCTCTTCCTGCGAGTATATACACCCGACCGAGCAGGAGATCGCAGACGCAGGTCTTGATGACCCGTACTGCAAGGTAAGCTTCAAGTACGGCGGAAAGGCACGTGTGCTGCTGCTCGGAAACGAGATTCGTTCCACAAGCGGCGACGACAGCTCCGTTTCGTCCGTCACGGGTTATTATGCGATGTTCGAGGGCGGCGATATCGTGTACTCTATAAGCACTGACAATGCGCCCTGGTATACGTTCCAGGTGCAGGATATCATGTCCCGAAGACCCATTTCGCCGTACATCTACACTATCGACACTCTGACGGTCACCACACCGGACGGGGAGTATGTGTTCACCGTTACCGGCGACACTGACGATCACACCTTCACCTGCGGCGATACAGTTCTGGACGACAGCAGCTTCAAGAGCTTCTACCAGCACCTTATCACTTCTATGGGTGAGGAGCTGTATTTCTCTGACGAGCACCCCGACCCCTATATCACGCTTGTGTTCAAGTACCGTGAGGAGTATTACGACACCTACGGCAGGAGCGAGGACAGGATAGTATTCTACCAGTCTGACGATCGCAAGAACATCGTTGAGGTAAACGGAGATATTCTGTACAAGGTACGCCAGATATACACCCAGCGCCTGCTTGAGAACCTTGACGCACTGTTCAATGGAGGAGATATCAAGCTCGACTGGTGATACGGCACTTTTGAAAAAAATATTATGGAGGTAATTTATAATGGCTGAGGGTAACTTTTTCTACTATCGTGGATTTCCTATGGTAAGAAGCGGAAACGAGATCTACTACGGGAGCATGGGCGACAAGTTCGTTACCAGGCTGACTATCCGTGAGAGCGAGACCTACAAGGACAGCGAAATGCCCACAAAGGTCATGGTGCAGATGGTGCCGACCAAGATGGAGCCTGACCTCCTCGCAAAGGCAAAGAAGGGCGAGATGAACAGCCTTTACGAAGCCCTCGACACCGCTTACGTGTGGCTGTCTAAGGAACTCTTCGGAGATCAGTAAAAAACAGACGTGCGATAAAGGCACATCTGTCAGGGGACCGCTAAATTATAATGAAGCAGCCGGTTCACACTTACTGAACCGGCTGTTCTTCTGGCGGTAAAAATGGCAGCAAAAAGCCGGACTGTTATGTCCGGCGGTCAATTTATTCCTCGGGCTGGATAGCCTCGTCCTCGGGAGCGGTGGATACAGATGTGCGCTTTACACGATTGCGATAGGTGTATTCAAACTCGTTCTCGTTGTAGGCTGCGATCTCGTTGAGCCAGTAGCTTACACGGTAGTTGCCGACGTCGATAACTGCGAAGTTAGCAGTGGTGTTCACGAATATAACGACACCCTGTACAAGGGGTCTTACGCTGCCTTCGCCGCTGAAATATTCCTTCAGTCTGACAACGACCTTATCTCCAACATGAATTTCCCCCATTTTTATGTCCTCCTATGCAATGAACTGATATCTGTGAAAATACGACAGAATTTACATCAGTAATTGTAACACATATTACACGGGCTGTCAAGCAATTTTCTGAAAAAACATCACTTTTGCCACAATTGGGCTGTAACTTCTGCCTTTTGGTAAATCAGTAATAAATATATCACGTCAAAATTATGCAAAGTGACGGACGATATATTTCACCAGGGCGTGCCAGCTATGGCTGTAACATTCTTCCGAGGTCTTGACATTCCCGGGGACATGGGGTATCATATACATGGGCTCAGCCCGAACGAAGGGAGTATTTTATGATAAGACAGATAATACATATAGATGAAGAGAAATGCAACGGCTGCGGACTGTGCGCCAATGCCTGCAAGGAAGCGGCTCTTGGTATAGTGAATGGCAAGGCGAAGCTGCTTCGTGAGGATTTCTGCGATGGTCTTGGCAACTGCCTGCCCGCCTGTCCCATGAACGCCATAAGCTTCGTGGAGCGTGAGGCTCCTGAATTTGACGAGGAAGCCGTGAAGCGTCATCTCGAGGAGAAGTCCCAGCCTAAGGAGCAGCCGAAGTTTACTGGCTGCCCGGGAATGCGCATGGCTCAGATGAAGCCCAGGAGTGACATCAGCGCCTCCGGGGAAGTCCCCGGCATGCTGGGCCAGTGGCCTGTGCAGATAAAACTTGCCGGAGCCCGGGCGCCGTATTTCCGGGGCTGCGACCTGCTCATTGCGGCGGACTGCACGGCGTATGCCTACGGTGACTTCCACCGCCGTTACATCAAGGGCAGAGTGACGCTCATCGGCTGCCCCAAGCTGGACGATGTGGACTATGCCGAGAAGCTCGGAGCAATAATCCGGGCGAACGATATAAAGAGCATTACAGTGGCACGTATGGAGGTACCCTGCTGCGGGGGTATCGAGAACGCCGTTCAGCGTGCAGTAGCCGCCAGCGGCCGTGATATCCCGGTCAGGGTGGATATTATCACCACTGACGGTCTGGTAATGGAATAAAAAAATCAGCCGGGCATTTATGTCCGGCTCAGCTTTATGCGCAAAATGTCACCTGATTTTCATTGACAAATACCCGATATAGTGGTATAATAAAATGAATATTCATATTCAAGAGGTGTTTTATTATGACGATTTTTTACAGATTTGACGGCCAGATGTATATTAATATAACAAACGGCTGCCCGTGCAACTGTGTATTCTGCCTGCGGAACAATTCCGACAGTGTAAAGGATAACGACAGTCTGTGGCTGGAGCATGAGCCCTCCTTTGAGGAGATCACCGCCGCTTTCGATAAGTTCGACAAGACCGGCTGCACCAACGCTATTTTCTGCGGATACGGCGAGCCTACAGTCCGTGCCGATATGCTTATAAAGACCGCTGAGTATATCCGTGCCAATTCAGATATGAAGATACGGCTCAACACCAACGGCCTGGTGCGGCTGATACACCCGGACTTTGATGTGGAGCGCTTCCGTGGACTTATCGACATCGCTTCCATCAGCCTGAACGCCCCGGACGCAAAGCGCTATAACGAGGTCACACGGCCGCATTTCGGCGAGCCTGCGTTCCAGGCTATGCTCGATTTCGCACGGGATATGAAGAACATGGGCGTACAGACCAAGTTCACGGTGGTGGACGTCATCACAAAGGACGAGATAGCACGCTGCCAGCTGCTCGCAGACAGCATGGGTATCCCGCTCAGGGTGCGTGAATATATCACCGATAACGAAAGCTACACATGAGGATAATCGGCATCGACCCGGGTTATGCGATAGTCGGGTACGGCGTACTTGATTTCGACAAGGCGAGGTTTTCAGTGGTGAATTACGGTGCTATCACCACCTCCGCCGGGACGAGCTTCGATCAGCGCCTGCTGGAGATCTACAACGACATGTGCACGGTTCTGGATATGTTCAGACCGGACTGCATGTCCATTGAACGGCTGTATTTCACCAACAACAAGACCACCGGCATCGACGTCGCCCAGGCAAGGGGAGTGACGCTACTCGCCGCTGTGCAGAGGAATATAGAGATCTTCGAGTATACTCCCATGCAGGTGAAGCAGGCAGTTGTAGGTTATGGCAAGGCGGAGAAGCACCAGGTACAGGAGATGGTGAAGAATATCCTGCACCTCAGCGAGATACCCAAGCCTGACGACACCGCTGACGCAGTAGCCCTGGCGATATGCCACGGACATTCCAGCGGGTCGCAGCTCTCAAGACTCATTGCAAAGGCGAATGCGAACGATGGTGCAATGGGAAAGATACTACACAGATCATACGGAGAATGAGAATATGATATACAGTCTGCACGGTGAACTTATCCACACGGAGCCAAACCTGGCGGTCGTGGAATGCGGCGGAGTCGGCTATGCATGCCGCACGACGATGAATACCATGAAAAAAATAGGCGGCAGCGGCGAGGTCAGGCTGTTCACGCAACTAAACGTCCGGGAGGACGCCGTAGACCTGTTCGGCTTCGCTGATACTGCGGAGCTCCAGGCGTTCAGACAGCTCACGTCAGTTTCCGGCGTGGGACCCAAGGCGGCGCTTTCCATTCTGTCTGACCTTACGCCGTCCAAGCTCGCCCTCTGCATCACCACCGGCGACAGCAAGACCCTGACCCGCTCCCCGGGTATCGGTGCAAAAATTGCGCAGCGTATCGTGATGGAGCTCAAGGACAAGGTCGCAAAGGAGCAGCATATTTCTGCGGCGGACTATACTGCGGAGCCGGTCGCTGCGGCGGTCGGAGGGAATGCGGCGGCAGAGGCTGTAACGGCGCTCTGCGTGCTCGGTTTCGCACTTCCGCAGGCGCAGGCGGCGCTTGCCGGGGCAAGTCCCGAGAGCACGGTGGAGGAGCTTATAAAGTACGCCCTGAAGCGTCTGGGCTGATAGTTAGAAATTCTGTTCGGGAGGTGAGCGTTCTGAAAAATGCTGAAGCAACTGCCAGGATATTCATGGTGCTTGCGATGTGCGAGTTTTTCCTGTTCCTGGGTTTCATGTATGCCGAGGGCAATGGGAATTTCCGGCTGATGTGCATTTCCGGACTGATACTCGGCGGCGGCACTGCTGTCGCCATCGCAGTGAGTACGCTGTTCTCTTTCATTAAAGAGAATGCGGCGATCCGCCGGGCAGCGGTAAGGGCTCTGGGCAAGCAGGGCATCAAGGTCATGGCAAAGGAAGAGAGCGCACGCACCGCCTACAAGGGCATCGTGAAGCTCATGCGGGGACATTATCCAGAGGCTGAGGAGCTTCTCCAGAAAGCGCTCAGCACCGCTGACGTCCGCCAGAACCAGCTTTTCTGCGTGGAGTGGCTCATAAAGCTGTACGAGGTCCAGGAGGACGAGGGGAAGATACTCTGGTGCTACCGCCGGGCGGCGGAGCTGGCTCCGGAGAACACCGAGGTGCAGTCCAGGCTCGGCCATGCGTATTTTGTGGACGGAAGGCTCGACAATGCGGAACACTGTTTTCAGCAGGTGCTGAAGTACGACCCGAATTAAGGCTATGCGTACTACAGCCTGGCTTCGATATACATGGTGAGGGGCGAGGACGAGCGGGCTCTTGAGACCCTGAAAAAGCTTGAGGGTATCCAGGCAAGCCACCCTCTGGTGAACGCCGAGCTCGCCACCTGGTACGCAATGCACGACGATGAGCAGAAAGCGGAGGAATACTACGACAAGGCGATCCTCTGCGGCTACAAGGAGCCCGAGGAGCTCTCAAAGCGCATGACGGCGCTGCGGCTTTTCAACCACAACGACAATGCAACGGGACTTGACCTGCCGCACGAATATTACAGATGCATAGAAAAGAATAAAACTGAGGAAACGGTAAAGGAAGATACAGATGCTGGAAATGTCTGAGTTCAGGGCGGATACGGAACACAGTAACAGAATAGTCGAGCCGGAATATAATGAGGCAGATACTGATATCGAGTATTCCCTGCGCCCGAAGGTGCTCTCCGAGTACATCGGGCAGGAAAAGGTCAAGGAGAACATGAAGGTCTATATCGAGGCGGCGAAGAAGCGTGGCGAGTGCCTTGACCACGTTCTGCTGTATGGCCCTCCGGGACTCGGTAAGACCACGCTGTCCTGCATTATCGCAAATGAGATGGGGGTCAATATCCGTGTGACCTCCGGCCCGGCGATCGAGAAAGCCGGCGACCTTGCGGCGCTGCTGACAAATCTCCAGCCGAATGATGTGCTGTTCATCGATGAGATACACCGCCTTTCC
>CAKSGA010000098.1 GCA_934454435.1 uncultured Oscillospiraceae bacterium
CCCATGGTCATAGCCTCTGTCTGGTCATGTGTTACGTAGATGAATGTAGTACCCAGCTTCTTGTGGAGCTTGGAGAGCTCGGTTCTCATCTGTGCACGGAGCTTAGCGTCCAGGTTGGAAAGCGGCTCGTCAAGCAGGAAGACCTGAGGATCACGTACGATAGCACGGCCGAGCGCTACACGCTGTCTCTGACCGCCGGAGAGAGCCTTCGGCTTTCTGTCGAGCAGGTGGGAGATGTCAAGGATCTTGGCAGCCTCTTCAACGAGCTTCTTGATCTCGTCCTTCGGAACCTTACGGAGCTTCAGACCGAAAGCCATGTTGTCGAATACGGACATGTGAGGATACAGAGCGTAGTTCTGGAATACCATTGCGATATCTCTGTCCTTAGGAGCAACGTCGTTTACAAGACGGTCGCCGATGAACATCTCGCCCTCGGAGATCTCCTCCAGACCTGCGATCATACGAAGGGTGGTGGACTTACCGCAGCCGGAAGGGCCTACGAGTACGATGAACTCCTTGTCCTTGATATTCATGGTGAAATCGGAAACGGCAACAACGCCGCCCGGGTAACGCTTGTATATGCCTCTGAGTGATAAGCTTGCCATTTGAAATGACCTCCTGATATTACTAAAATATTTCAGAACCCACAGGGATCCCTAGCTATTGTCGCTACTAATATAATACCAAAATACGGCGAAAAATAAAAGAGCCTAAGTCAACAAATATTTTTTCACGACTTTATGTATATTCACCAACACCTACAAAACAAGCACAAGAAAACAGCATGGCTGCTAGTGGTATTGCACAAAAAACACCCTGGTTCAGACCACAAATCAAAAACGCATGCACAATTTTTGGAGATTATGCTAAAAGAGCAAGTCTGAATTTGTGCATTACACCACAAAATCTGCGAAATAATTTTCACACAATACACATATATTGTTTTGAGGGACATGCCAGCGATAAATGCTGACAGAATTGCGGCGGGATTTTTGTGCACATATACCACAAATCTGCACCACCGCCGTTATGTTCCTATTATATTACAAAGACGAACAACTGTCAAGGAGGGAGAAGCATGACAGATACGAAGAAGCGCTCCCGGGCGCCGGTGGTGATAGCGCTGATGATGCTTGCAGCTGCGGGGATCTGGCTGGGGTTCCGGCTGCTGTGGAGCGGGGACAGCGGCATTCCCGGCGAAACTGAGCGCCAGCGCACGGAGTACATAGAGAGCTTCGGCTGGAGCACGGGCTCAGTCCCCTGCGAGGTAAAGGAAATACGCATTCCTGTGAATTTTGACGAGGTGTACGAGGAGTACAATGACATTCAGCGCAGCCAGGGGTTCGACCTGCGGAAATACCGGGCGCACACCGTCCGTCAGTTCACATATGAGATCACCCGCACCGATGATGACCCGGTGCCGCTCCTTGCGCATCTGCTGGTAGAAAACGGCGTGATAATCGGTGCAGACATCACTTCAGCGCAGGCGGGAGGATTTACCGGGGCGCTTGCAGGGGAATAGAAAAAGTGGCGCTGCGTCATTGACACGGCGCCGCTTTTGTTGTACAATGTCCTTATAAATTGTTCAATTTCCTTATAATTAAGTAAAAAGCAGGTGGATCCATGAAAAGATCATACATTATATTCGGCGTTCTTTCCGCAGTCGCTGTTGCGGGAGGGATCACAGCAGCGGCGCTTCTGGGCTCCGGAAGCTACGGCGGGAGCAGCTCGGTGCCGGAGTTCATACCCCTCAGCACCACGTCCGCTTCCGGCTCTGGCGAGGAGCCGCTCCCGCAGACCACGGCTTCTTCCACCGGAAGCTCCACACCGGGCTCCACGGCTTCGGCAGATACCAGCTCCACGACCTCTGACGGCACCTCGCCAACGGCTCCCCTGACCCTCACCGAACCGCCGGAGAGCACCTCTTCACCTGAAGAAACCTCAGTGCCCGTCACGACCTCCACGACCACCGCAGCCACCACGACCACCGCTTCCACCAGTACTTCCGCTGCCAGCACCGGGAGCCCTGCGACCTCCGCCTCAACGTCAGCGGAGCCCGATCAGGCACAGGAAAACATCCTTGTGACCTCCGGCGACCCGCTGCACCATATCCGTTTCGAGTTCGGCAGAAGCACCGTGAAGTTCTCCGGGGTGTACGCCGGGGACAAGCTCACCGACCTCAGCCTGTACAAGCCGAAGCGTCAGTCCGCCGACCTTACGCTGCAGGGCGACAGCTTCACCGGGAGCCTGGACGTTTCCGGCCTTGAACCCGGATACTATGTAATGATAGCCCGGCTCGCCTCCAACGAGGGAATGTACTACGTTTTCGAGATGACCTCCGGGGGCTCCCGGGCGGTGCCTGCTGACGTGCTCCCGGCGGCTTCAAACCTTGCTTTCGTGGACGCCCCCCTGGAGCTTTCTGAAAGCGGAGTGCTCCACCAGGTAACGGTCAGTGACGATATACAGACCGCCCGGGAGCTCCTGAAAGAAGTCCGGAAGCTCTCTGACGGGATCTGCGCAGGTCTTACCAGCGACTACGACAAGGTGCGTGCCCTGTGCGAGTGGGTGTCCCTGAACATTTTCTACGACAAGGACGCTTCAAAGAACGGCGTCACCGAGGAAGAAGTGTCGCTGGAATATGTGCTGAAAAATCACCGCTCGGTGTGCTTCGGCTGGTCAAACCTGTTCGCAGCGCTCTGCCAGGCGCAGGGAATAGACTGCCTGAATGTCTCCGGAAGCGTTGTGACCGGCAGCCGCTGCTTCGCCCAGACCTCCCCCTCTGACGAGCGCTCCCACTCCTGGGACATGGTCATCTGTGACGGTCGCATAGTCTGGGTGGACACCGTGTGGAACTCCTCGAACTGCTACGACAAGGGGTATTACTTCCAGGGAAACTACGACATGCAGTATTTCGACATCGACCCGGTGCTGTTATCCCACGACCACCGTATCGCCCGTCTGGAGCACAGGGACTACTACGGTCTGCTGTCCTGACTTTCCAGCGGGCGGGGGAAGTACTCCGCAGCGAGGGTGCCGGTGCGCTTCAGGCCCGGCAGCGTGTGGAGCTCAGTCACCCGGGAGCTGTCGCAAAATGTCACAACAGCGCCTGCCCTGCCTCTGCAGAAATCCTCCCGGGAAATGCGGCAGACCGGTTCCCCGGCGGGAGCCATGTCCCCGGGACTCAGCAGGAATTCCGCTGCGCCGGGGAGCGTCACGTCAAGCTCCAGACCGTCCCCCATTCTCACCCTGAATGACCTTTCCTCCGCCGCTATGACCGCACAGTCCGCCGGGGCGCATATCTCCACCGCCGGGACGAACCGGTAATACAGCCGGAAGATCCCCGCAACACCCACTGCAAAGCCCTCGCCCAGACGCCCGGGCTTCTCCGCAGTCTCCCCGGAATTAAGCACGCTCGCCGGGAAAACCTCCCCCGCTGCCGGAGTATAAAGCCGCCGTACTTCTCTTTCCATGAACCTCTCTCCTTTTGATGAAACTGCCGCAAAACGCCCAAAATTCAACACTTCCCGACACAATTATTGTTTACAATTATCCTTGAATTAGCCGTGCCGATACGATATAATATATTCTGGGTCAATTGATCTATTTTTATAGGTGGAAAAGAAGGGGAAAAATATGGTAGATTGCTTTAAGAATCTGGCGATAATCCTCATCTCAGCAAAGCTGATGGGACTTGTCGCAAAAAAACTGAAGGCTCCGCAGGTTGTCGGACAGATACTTGCCGGGCTGATAATCGGACAGGCGGTGCTCGGCTGGGTAGAAGCCGACAGCTTCATCAAGACCCTGGCAGAGATCGGAGTCGTTATACTGATGTTCTCCGCCGGGCTGGAAACCAACCTGCGTGACCTGCTGAAAACTGGTCCCGTAGCGTTCTGTATAGCGCTTGCGGGAGTGCTCGTACCGCTGGGCGGCGGATTTCTGATGTACACCATTTACTGCAACATCGTCCCGGACGCCGCCATGGGCGGGAATGTCTTTAACCAGGCGCTGTTCATCGGCACGATAATGACTGCAACGTCAGTCAGCATAACGGTCCAGGCGCTGCGGGAGCTGGGGCACCTTAAAAGCCGTATCGGCACCACCATCGTCAGTGCTGCGATAATCGACGATGTTATCGGGATCATCGTCCTTACGGTCGTAATAGGTATCGAGGGTGGCAAGGACGAAAGCGCTTCCACCATGACCGGCTCGCCCATCGCAGACGTGTTCATCAAGACAGGGCTGTTCATCGTGTTCGCATTCGGCGTGGGCTTCCTGATGTACTATCTGTTCAAGTTCCTGGACAAGAAGTTCTACCATCAGCGCCGCATCCCGATATTCGGACTGGTATTGTGCTTCCTGATGGCTTACTGCGCTGAAACGTTCTTCGGCATTGCGGATATCACCGGCGCTTACGTTGCGGGAATAATCCTCTGCAACCTCAGGGACGCCGAGTACATCGCCGGAAAGATGGACATCAGCTCCTACATGCTGTTCGGACCGGTGTTCTTCGCAAGTATCGGACTGAATATCTCCTTTGACGGCTTCACGCTTGACCTGCTGTGGTTCTCGATAGCGTTCGTGATAGTTGCGCTTATCGGCAAGATAATCGGCTGCGGGCTGGTCGCAAAGCTCTTCAAGAACAGCTGGGCGGACTCCCTCAAGATAGGCGTCGGCATGATGACCCGTGGCGAGGTAGCACTTATCGTGGCGAACAAGGGTCTTTCGGTGGGAATGGTCGAACAGCGATACTTCCTGGCGGTCATTCTGCTGATAGTGGTTTCCTCCATCTCCGTGCCGATAATCCTCAAGCTGCTCTTCAAGGGAAGCACCCCAGACGGCGGACACCCGGACGACAGCGTGACGGAAGAAGTCCCGGCGGAAGTCTGAAAGTCACAAGGCAAAATAAAACCGGGCGACCATCGGCCGCCCGGTAACAATATTATCTGATAAAGTTCGTGCGTATCGGCTTCTCAGGAACGGGACATGCGATACCCGCAGCCTTTCCTGCTTCGATACAATTGAGCAGCCAGGTCATGTTCCTTGCAAGGGACGTGAGGGTCTGAACGCCCTCGATGTCCTGGAGCACCTGCTCGGGAGTGTTCCCGTGGACCTGGTTCCAGTACTGGGAGCCCACCACCGGCATATTGTTGATGGTGAAGTACTTGTTGAGCTGGTCGAATGCTGCGGAAGCACCGCCCCTGCGGCAGCTTACGACACCCGCAGCCGGCTTGAACATCATGCTCTTGCCTCCGGAATAGAACGCCCTGTCCATGAACGAGCCCATAGCGCCGCTTATCGCCGCATAGTGCACCGGGGAACCGAATATAAATCCGTCAGCCTCGGCGGCCTTTCTGACGAACTCATTCACAACGTCGTCTATCGCACATCTGCCAAGACCTTTCTTACAGGCTCCGCAGCCTATGCAGCCGGAAATGGGCTTATTGCCTGCCCAGAATATCTCGGTGGAAACGCCGAGCTTCTCAAACTCCGCTGCGGCCTGCCGGAGAGCCATGTCGGTGCAGCCGTGCTCATGGGGACTTCCGTTTACTAATAATACTTTCATATGTACCTCCTGTAGGGTTATTACAGGAATATTATATACCAGAAGCGCAGAAAATGCAACTGGTTTTCAGGAGCTTTCAATGACAAAATACCTTGACAGAATATGGGCGGTGGTACTGCTGGCGTTCATAAGCTGCGCCCTGTGGGGAAGCGCTTTCCCGATGATAAAGATAGGCTACGTACAGTTCGGCATAACCGAAAGCGGACCCGGCGCAAGGATTCTTTTCGCAGGCGTGCGGTTCATCATCGCCGGGATCCTCGCCTGGCTCGCCGGGAGCGCTGCGGCACGCCGCCCGCTTCTCCCCGTCCGCTCCGACTGGCTGAACATACTCTCGCTGAGCATGTTCCAGACCGTACTGCAGTACTTTTTCTTCTACCTCGGCCTGGCGAACTGCACCGGAGTGAAGTCCTCCATAATCAACGGCAGCGGCGCTTTTGTCGTTATCCTGCTGTCTGCCCTGGTGTTCCGAATGGAGAAAATGACCCCACGGAAGCTCATCGGCTGCGTGCTTGGCTTTGCGGGGATAATAGTCATAAACCTCGGCGGGGACTTGGGCGGCTTCGCCTGGAACGGCGAGGGCTTCATCTTCCTCACCGTGCTGAGCTACGCCGGCTCCACGATGCTCATCAAGCGCTACACCGGCGCAGGCGCTGACCCGGTGATGTACTCCTCCCTGCAATTCATCATGGGCGGCGTGATACTGTCGCTGCTCGGTCTTGCCATGGGCGGCGCTTTCGAGCCCGGGTGGACTTTCTCCGGCGAGGGAGCCGGCACGCTGCTGTGGCTGGCGTTCGTTTCTGCGGCGGCGTACAGCCTGTGGGCGGTGCTGCTGAAGCACAACCCGGTCAGCCGGGTAGCCGTGTTCGGATTCCTTAACCCGGTATGCGGGGTCATTCTGTCGGCGCTGCTTCTGGACGAAGCCGGACAGGCATTCAGCCTGCGGTCGCTGTTCGCCCTGATACTGGTCTGCGGCGGGATATTCATCGTGAACTACGAACACAGGAAGCCCTCTGAGAAAGGAGCCTGAATGCAGAAACCAAACTACCAGCGCATGCTGGAGCAGCTCATAGCGTCCATTCCTGATGGTAGCGTCCCGAAGCTGCTTCTGCACAGCTGCTGCGCCCCCTGCTCCAGCTACTGTCTGGAGTATCTGTCGCAGTATTTTGATATAACGCTGCTCTACTACAATCCGAATATCTCCCCGAAGGAAGAGTTCGACAAGCGCACCGAGGAGCTCCGCAGACTGGTGCGGGAGCTCCCGATGAAGCACCCGGCGCAGGTGGTCGTTCCGGAATACCGCCCGGAGGAATTCTACAGCGCCGTAAAAGGCATGGAGGAGCTCCCGGAGGGCGGCGAGCGCTGCTTCGTCTGCTACCGGCTCCGGCTGGAAAAAGCGGCGCAGTATGCGGCGGAGCACGGGTTCGACTACTTCTGCTCCACCCTGTCCATAAGCCCGATGAAGAACGCCGCAAAGCTCAACGAGATAGGCGAGGAGCTTTCTGAGATATACCCCGTGAAGCTGCTGCCGTCAGATTTCAAGAAAAAGGGCGGCTACCTGCGCTCCATCGGGCTCTCCCGGGAATACGGGCTGTACCGTCAGAACTACTGCGGCTGCGCATTCTCGAAGCGTGACGCAGAACGGCGGGAAGCTGAAAAAAATACCTGAACCTGCAACCTTTTGCCGGTTTTTCCGGTTTTATTTATAAAAGGTATATTGAATTTGGAAAGGCGGTATGTTTATGAAAAAATTACTTGCAGTCCTGCTCACCCTGGTGGTCGGAATGATCATGCTCTGTATCCCTGCGGCGGCGGAAGATATCCAGGCACCCCTCACCTCGATCGAGTGGCAGGGAAAGTACCCCCTGAAAGCCGGAAACTGCTACTTCATCACAAAAAACACCAGCATTACTCAGGACGTCACAGTCCCCGAGGGAGCAATGCTCATCGTGACCGACAAGGCAACCCTGAAACTCTCCGGCAGACTGACCGTCAAGGGAGCTATCGTGGTGCATTATGGCTCCAAGATAAACGTGCAGAAAAGCGGAATGCTGCTGCTCGGTAAGACCTCAGTGGCGGTTGCGAACGGCCAGATCGCCGTCAGCCGGGGCGGAAAGATACGCAACTACGGCTATCTCCAGTCCACCGGAACCGTTGCGGTCAAGGGCATTATAAAGAACTACAGCTCCGGCACGTTCACCTGCGAAAAGGCTCCCCGCACCTACGCCGGCGGAAAGCTCTCCGGCAGGCGCACGAACTCCTCCGGACCTGCGCAGTACTACGTCCAGGAGCTTGAGAGCCTTGCTGACGACGAGCTCATTCTCACTGATAAGAGCACCGGCAGGACCGCACAGACGAACTTCAATTCCATCACGCTGATTCGCTCTGCGGAAGCGATACTCTACAAGTATGAGCTGTCCACCGGCACCCAGGCGTTCCCCTCCCTCGGCGGAGAGCCTGCTCCTGTCACCGACAACCGCTCCGTGGCTGTCAAGCCGGTCGGGAACTACCCCCAGCCCCTGGAGTTCGGTCTGAACAAGAACGGGCTGCTCTACATCACTACCACCAGCGCAAAGGACGGCACCACCAGCAGTGATGTCTACAAGCCCTGCCTCGGAGCGGAGGACTCTATTCTGTTCATGTCGTTCTTCGGGAACGCAGTACCTGCCTGGAACCCTGCCCTCACCGACAGCCTTTCCTCTGCCCTGAACGGCAGCACCAGCGTTATCCTCGCCGAGTGCACCGGAGAGGACGCAGACAGCATGATATTCCGCACGCTTGAGGTCATAAAGGGCGGCGACCCCGCAAAGATCTGCGCCGGAAGCGCACTGCCGGACGGCAGCTTCGCCATGACCGGCACGGACGACGGACGGTACTTCAG
>CAKSGA010000099.1 GCA_934454435.1 uncultured Oscillospiraceae bacterium
TTGTCACGCAGCTTTATGGCCTTAACGCCCCTTGCCTGTCTGCTGAGAGGACGGCAGTCATTCTCGTCAAAGCAGATAGCAGCACCGTTGCGGGTTGCAGCAAATATACGGCAGTCACCCTCGGTAAGGAATGCTGCTGCTATCTCGTCGCCATCTGCAAGCGTAACTGCACGCAGTCCCTTCTTGCGGACGTTCTTATATTCTGACAGCTTTGTTCGCTTTACGATACCGTTCTTTGTCACGCAGATAAAGAACTTGTTATCCGCAAAATCATGCGTGGTCATCATCGCAGCGACTCTCTCGCCCTCATTGAGCTGGAGAAGATTAACGATGTTCATGCCCCTTGACTGCTTGCTTCCCTCGGGTATCTCGTAGCACTTCAGGCGGTACATGTTGCCCTGATTGGTGATGAACAGTATATTTTCATGGCTGGAGGAAACGAACATATTCTCAACGAAATCCTCTTCCCTCTGCTTCATGCCGGATACGCCCTTGCCGCCACGCTTCTGGATATTGTAGAGCTCCACGGGCTGACGCTTGATGTAACCTATATTTGTATAGGTCACTACGCAGTCCTCTTCGGGGATAAGGTCCTCAATATCCACTTCTCCGCTGACAGGCTCTATCTTTGTACGGCGTGCGTCGTTGTACTTCTTCTTGATAACGGAAAGCTCATCGCCTATGACCTTGAGCAGTTTATTGTGGTCTGCAAGTATCTCCTGCATTTCCTTGATGAGTGCACGCTTCTCCTGGAGCTCGTCAATTACCTTGGACTTCTCCATGCCGGTCAGTGCGCCTAATCTCATCTGTACGATGGCGTCCGCCTGGACCTCAGTCAGGGAATACGTGCCCTTGTCGAAGAAACCGGTAGAGGACACATCAATGTCCTTGAAGCGCTCTATAAGGCGTTCCTTGCCTTCCTGAATGGACTTGCTGGAACGCAGTATCGCAATGACTTCGTCAATGAAGTCGATAGCGATTATGAAGCCCTCGAGGATATGCTCCCTTTCGAGAGCCTTTTCAAGATCGTACTTTGTACGGCGTGTGATAACGTCCACCTGGAAATCAAGGTACTGCTCCAGGCATTCTTTAAGGGTGAGTATCTTCGGCTGACCATTCACAAGCGCCAGCATTATAACTCCGACCGTATCCTGTAACTGCGTATAGGAATACAGCTTGTTGAGCACCACATTAGCGTTAGCGTCACGCTTGAGCTCAATGACGATACGCATACCGTTTCTGTCGGACTCATCACGGACGGTGCTTATGCCCTCGATACGCTTGTCACGTACAAGGTCACCAATACTCATGAGCAGACGTGCCTTGTTGACCATATATGGTATCTCGTCAACGATGATACGGGTCTGGTTGTGCTCCTCAACGATATTTGCACGTCCACGGAGGATTATCTTGCCACGTCCGGTATAGTAAGCGGAGCGTATACCGCTGTAGCCCATTATAATACCGCCGGTCGGGAAGTCAGGACCCTGTATCTGGGACATGAGCTCCTCAATGGTAACATCAGGGTTGTCTATCATCAGCATTAGTGCGTCAATGACCTCGCCGAGATTATGCGGCGGGATATTTGTTGCCATGCCGACTGCAATACCGTTACTGCCATTTACCAGCAGGTTCGGGAAGCGGCTCGGGAGCACCACGGGCTCCTGAAGCTTATCATCATAGTTTGTCGTGAAATCAACGACCTTCTTGCCGATATCCTGAACCATTTCGTTGGATATCTTTGCGAGCCTTGCCTCAGTGTAACGGTAAGCCGCAGCGGGGTCGCCGTCCACGGAACCGAAGTTTCCGTGACCGTCTATCAGAGGATATCTCAGTGAGAAATCCTGAGCCAGCCGGACAAGGGCGTCATAAACGGAAGCGTCACCATGGGGGTGATACTTACCAAGCACCTCGCCGACTGTATATGCACATTTTCTGAACGGCTTGTCGGAGGTATTACCGGCGTCGTTCATGGTGTAGATTATACGGCGGTGAACAGGCTTCAGGCCGTCCCTTACGTCA
Organism: uncultured Oscillospiraceae bacterium; assembly: GCA_934454435.1. Classification (GTDB taxonomy): domain Bacteria; phylum Bacillota; class Clostridia; order Oscillospirales; family Ruminococcaceae; genus CAG-115. Next base: position 2,023 of record CAKSGA010000099.1, read on the forward strand.
GGCAGCGCTCTTGCGGTGATTACCGACATGGAGTACTGTATGAAGGACGTTTTCATCGTCTGTTCAAGGTCTACATTCAGTAGCTTTTCCAAGCTGAAATCAATATCCATTATTCCTCCTGATATGTTACTGCGGCTTTGTCTGCTCTCCGGAAAGCCTGTTGGTGAGGTAGTCCCTCAGCGAGCTTTCCTGATCAACGGAAAGGCACCTTTTCGGGAAGCAGTATATCTGCTGTCTGTTGAATACCAGCAGAAGCGACTCTTCATTCTCCAGGAATTCCAGCAGGTCGTCCCCGGGTGTGAAAGTCGTTTTCAGCGGAGTTATTATCTCTTCGTCCGCTTCTTCATCTATTTTGACATGTACCTCATTTTCTTTTGGCTTGATGATAGTTTCAATCTCGATCCTGTCGTCAAAGAACGATGCACGGTAGTCCTCGGGATTGAGGTCTTTCAGTGCTTCTATCGTTTTCATTCGGGCACGTTTTCTGTCAGTTATGCTGTATACCAGTCCCATAACGCTGACCATCAGCCCGATATACACGAAAAATGACGTGGGGTTGAGTATAACCGCAGCGATAACTCCGCAGGTAATGAGGGAGTACGCAAGCACGGACAAAATATAGTTCTTGCTCTTATATCTCTTCTGAAAGCACTTCATAGCGCCGTCAATTTCTTCAAGAGTATTGTCATAGCTGAACGTGAACAGCGCCTGCTGATCCTTTTCCTGAGGTTTATTTTCATCAAGACCGCCGAGATCCGGCAGAATACCGTTAGAAATACATATCACTTCCTTGAATACGCAGTGTAATTAATATAGTAAAAATACCGAAAGTTATCAGAAATCCAGATTTTCGACCAGCTTTGCATTCTGTTCGATGAATTCTCTTCTCGGCTCGACCTTGTCGCCCATCAGTACGGTCATGATCTCGTCAGCCTTTGCAGCGTCCTCGACCGTTATGCGGAGCATGGTGCGGGTCTCCGGGTTCATGGTCGTCTCCCAGAGCTGCTCGGCATCCATCTCACCAAGACCTTTGTAGCGCTGTACATCGACCTTTCCGCCGCCATCGCCGGAAAGCTCCCTGATGTACTTGTCACGCTCTTCGTCAGAGAAAGCGTATCGTACGTTCTTGCCCTTTGCGACCTTGAAAAGCGGCGGCTGTGCGATATAGACATGACCCTGCTCAATAAGCGGGCGCATGAATCTGAAGAAGAACGTCAGCATAAGTGTTGCGATATGAGCACCATCGACATCGGCATCGGCCATGATGATAACACGGCCGTAACGGAGCCTGGTGATGTCGAAATCCTCAGCGATACCGGTACCCAACGCCTTGACGACCGGGGAGAGCTTGTCGTTATTGTAAACCTTGTCGGCTCTTGCCTTCTCAACGTTGAGCATTTTGCCCCACAGTGCGAGAATAGCCTGGAAGCGCCTGTCACGGCCGCTCTTTGCAGACCCGCCCGCAGAATCTCCCTCGACGATATATATTTCAGTGACCGAGGGATCCCTCTCGGAGCAGTCAGCCAGCTTGCCAGGCAGTCCGTTGCTGTCCATAACGGACTTGCGCTTAGCCTCCATAGCCTTCTTTGCAGCGTCCCGGGCAGCCTGGGAGTTCATCGCCTTGTTCATGATGATCATGGCGGTCTCGGGGTGCTCTTCAAAGTAATAGGTAAGCTGTTCTACCGCTATCTTGTAGACTACCGGCTGGACCTCAGGGTTGCCGAGCTTGCTCTTGGTCTGACCTTCAAACTCGCACTCCGGCAGTTTTACGGAGATTATCGCATTGATTGCCTCACGGATAGCCTCGCCACTGTAGCCGGTGAAAGGCTTCTCGTCCTCCTGCTTCTTGGCGGACTTCTTCTTGGGCTTGTTCTTCTCCTGGTTCTCCTTGTACGCCTTGGCATAGTCGTTTACGACCTTGTTGAGAGCCTTCTTGAAGCCCAGTTCATGCGTGCCGCCCTCGCCGGTGTGGATATCGTTCGCAAAGGAACGGAAGATCTCAGAGTTGAAATCGGTGGTGTACTGGAATGCGATCTCAACGTTGATACCGTTCATATCTCCGGTGAGATATATGACGTCAGGGTGGAGCACATCAGCGCCACGCTTCTTGTTGAGCCATTCGATGTAGCTTCTGATACCGCCCTCGTACATCATTTCTTCGTGAACGGGGTTCTCAGGGTCACGGGTGTCGGAGAGAGTTATCTTCAGACCGCCGTTGAGGAACGCCTTTTCACGGAGCCTGTCCTGGAGGGTGGTATAGCTGAATTCAGTGGTGTGGAATATCTGACCGTCCGGCTTGAACTTAACGGTAGTACCGGTACGGTCAGTGGTACCGATGACCTTTATCGGCTCGCTGTATTCGCCACGCTCAAAACGCTGGAAATGAATGTTCTTTCCGTCGTAAATCGTGACCTCCAGCCACTCAGACAGAGCGTTTACAACGGAAGCGCCAACGCCGTGCAGACCACCTGCAACCTTGTATCCGCCTCCGCCGAACTTACCGCCGGCATGCAGCACCGTAAAAACGACCGTAGCCGCCGAGATACCCTCTGCATGATTGATAGCGGTAGGGATACCACGGCCGTTGTCCACGACCTCAATAATGTTGTCCGGAAGAATGGACACATTGATCTCGGTGCAGAAACCGGCAAGTGCCTCGTCGATAGCGTTGTCCACTATCTCGTAAACCAGGTGGTGCAGACCACCCTCGCCGGACGAGCCGACATACATGCCGGGGCGCTTTCTGACAGCCTCAAGACCTTTCAGAACCTGAATGTCGTCTGCGCCGTAGCTCATGTTCTGAACATTTTCATTTTCAGCCATATAAAACCTTGCCCTCCATAAATCTACTGAGCCTTCTCAGTAACGCATATCTGCATAACGCATATATTATATATAGTATACCACAAAACCGCCAAAATTGCAAGCATTCCATCGGATTTTAGGGCAAATTTCTTTGGTTTGTGAGAAAAATTACCACCCGGTAACAATACGGAAAAATCCATCTCAGGCTAAACAAAATCGCATAATCAGCCGAAATAATTACTCACTGTTGAAAAAAACTGCAAAAAAAAACGTAATACCCCCTTGAAATTAAGGAAATAATATGCTATAATAAAATATATTATTATGGTGTTCAGAATGAGGGCTGACAGAAAAACCTCCTGACACCCAATAAGATAATAAATCGAGAGCAGGTCTGTGACTCTGTTCCGATCGAATAGCTATGGAGGTGAAAATTAATGCCGAACATCAAGTCTGCAAAGAAGAGAGTTCTCATCGCTAAGGAGAGAACAGAGGCTAACAAGGCTTCCAAGACTGCACTCAAGACAGTCATCAAGAAGGCACGTGCTGAGGGTGCTGACGCTGCTGTTATCAAGACCGCAGTTGTAAGCGTAGACAAGGCTGCTGGCAAGGGTCTTATCCACAAGAATAAGGCTGCTCGTCTGAAGTCCCAGCTTGCAAAGAAAGCAAATGCTACTGCATAATTCTTGAACAAAGCAAACTACACCCACAGGCGAAAGCGTGTGGGTGATCGTTTTATACGGAAAAAGACAGAAAGGGGAATGAAAATGGCAGGCGTAAACAGAGAGATAACAGACATCACAGAGATAGAGAAAATATTAAAGGAAGCCAAGGTATGCCGGCTTGCCCTGATGAACGGAGAATATCCGTACATAATCCCGATGTGCTTCGGGTACAAGCTGGACGGCGGACAGCTAGAGCTTTATTTCCACAGTGCCCCCACCGGACACAAGATTGACCTTATAAAGAAGAACAACCTTGCGGGCTTCGAGATGGACTGCCTCACCGGAGTGATAAAGGACGAGGACCGCTGCAGCGTGAACGCAGTGTATGAGTGCATAACCGGCACCGGTTTCGTTGAGATAATCAACGGCATAGAGAAGCTGACCGGCCTGACCGCAATAATCAGCAAGTATGACGATGTCAAGCAGGAACACAAGTTCAGCGAGCAGGCACTCAACGGAATGGTGCTGATAAAGCTCACCGCCGAGAACTTCTGCTGCCGCAGCCACCAGGTGGACGAGGATAATATCGACCTCCCGGAATAAACGCTCTGTATATCAAGTTACAAATTATACACAAAGAAAACCGCAGTATATTTTACTGCGGTCTTTTGTTATGAGATTTTTTCACGGCAGCGCTTATTCAGCGTGCCGTTTGAAACATTCGTGATATATGTGCTGTCAGAGCAGACCACAAATGCTTTCGGCATGTCGTCAGATACGCTGACTACCCTGCCGGACTTCTGGCAGGCGTTGAGAAAATCCGCCGTGATACGGCTTGCAGAGCATTCCTCAATGTCAAAAATTCCGATAACATCGTCCTTTTTGACCGTTGAGTTTCCACCGAGAAACAGATACACCGCTACACCTCCGTGAACACGCCGTTTTCCGTGCGCCAGGTCTTTCCTCCGCTGAGTGCAGAGAGGTCGTCCATATTACAGCAAGTAATAAACACCTGACTATTATCAATATTGTTAACGACAAATCCCCTGCGCACATGGTCAAGCTCGCTTAGGATATCATCAAGGATTATCACCGGGCAGGTGCGGTTGCGGCGGCGTATCATCTCCGCTTCCGAAAGCTTCAGCGAAAGCGCAGCGCTCCGCAGCTGACCCTGGGACGCAAAATCCCGTGCCGGCATATTGTTGATGTAAAAGTTCACATCATCCCGGTGGACCCCTGCTACGGTATAGCGCAGCTTCATTTCGGTCTGGAGATTATTGTCAAGCTCCTCAACATATTTTCTAAACAGCAAGTTTACATCATCAAAATCTATACTGGTAGTTTTGAAAATTGAGCTGTAATATTCCATTTTCAGGGACTCCGCACCCTCGGTCAGCCGTGAATATATCTCCGCCGCATATTCCCGCAGGAATGCGAAGTACTTCAGCCTGCCGTAAGTGACGTTTATCCCCTCCCCCGCCAGGACCTCATTCCAGGGCGCCAGCTGCGCTGAAAGCTCCTTTTCTGAAATGTCCTTACGGGCAAAAGTGAGTATATTATTTCTCTGTTTCAACCCTCTGTTATATCCGGAGAGCTTTTTCAGATGAGTCTGTGTCTGCATGACCGCAACATCATCGAGATACGCACGCCGCAGCTCTGGCGCCCCTTTTATCAGGTTGAGGTGCTCCGGCACGAAAACGACGTATTTCAGCACGCCGTACAGCTTCGCAGCATCGCTGACGTTCAGACCGTTGTATTTTACCTGGGGTTTATTATTACAGATGGTATATTCCACAATATTTTCACGCCCGGTATTATTATCATCACGGAAGCAAAGCCGGATAAAGACCTCCGCCTTACTGTCCGAAACCGGGATATACTGTGAAAACCGCACATGCCGGAAGCTCCCGCCAAGACAAACCGAAACTGCCTCCATGAGGTTGGTCTTGCCCTGGGCGTTCTTTCCTATAAAGACATTCAGCCGGGGGTCGAAAACAAGCTCAGCCTCCCGAATATTGCGGAAATTGCGGATATACAGCCTGGTAATGATCATTATTCAGCAGGATCAGGGATCACCGCATTTTCGTCCAGCACGATCTTATATTTCTTACCCTTGAACTCAATGGTATCACCGGGCTTGATCTTCTTTCCACGCTTTGTGCAGAGCTCTCCGTTTACGTTGAATTCTCCGAGCTCCACGAGGATCTTTGCCTTTGCGCCGGTTTCAGCAAGCCCTGCGAACTTGATGAGCTGGTCGAGCTTGATAAAGGGTGTCATGATTTTGATTTCTTCCATTATTCTTGTTTCCTTTCTCTGTCTTTGCAATACTATATCACCTTTGTCCCATTGCCGTATTGCATGACGCCGGGACATGGGATAATTCCGCCTGATACATGAAAAAACCGCCGCCGTTCTCACGACAAGCAGTTTTTATCAGCGGGCGCTATTCATGGAAAGAAAGCTCCTTCACGGCCGTGCAGGCTCTTTCCCACCTTTCAATTCATTTT
>CAKSGA010000100.1 GCA_934454435.1 uncultured Oscillospiraceae bacterium
GAAGTTATAGGGCTCGAACCTATGACCCTCTGCTTGTAAGGCAGATGCTCTCCCAGCTGAGCTAAACTTCCACATTCTCCAGACCGCCGGGCTTCTGTATCTCTGTGTCTTTTCCCTGACGACTATTGTATTATACACTATTTTGTCCGGTTTGTCAATAGCTTTTTCAAAAAAAATCGAATTTTTTTTATTTTTTTGTAAAACCACGTAAGAATGCGGTCTGAACAGTAATAGGGGGGCGGAAAGATCCGCCCCCACTTAAATATTATTATCTTACCGAGAACTTATAAACAGTCGTGAACCTGTATGTCTGCCCTGCCTTATAAACACAGCTGGGCCACTGCGGGTTGTGCGGGGAGTCCGGCGAGAACTGGCTCTCCAGGCATAAACCTGCGTACTTGTTATACTTCTTTCCGCCCTTGCCGGTCTCGCCGTTGAGCCCTATACCTATATAGAACTGCACAGCCGGCTTGTCGGTGCTTACGGTCATCACTCTGCCGCTCTCCGGCTCGTAGACCTCAGCAGCGACACGCATTACGCCGGGCTCGCCGAGAATGAAATTGTGGTCGTAGCCGTTGGGGAGCTTACCGTTGTCCATATCCTCACGTACCGGCTTGGGAGTCTTGAAATCGAACGCAGTGCCAGTCACATACGCCAGCTTTCCTGTCGGTATCAGAAGCTCGTCCACCGGGGTGTACTGGTTCGCATTGATCTGCACGATGTGATCCCTGATGTCACCGCAGCCCTCGCCCTTGAGGTTGAAGTAGCTGTGATTGGTCAGGTTGATAACGGTGTCAGCGTCGGGAACTGCGGTGTAATCCAGTACCAGGGCGTTCTCGTTGGTCAGGGTGTACTTCACGCTGACTTTAAGAGTGCCCGGAAAGTTACCTTCGCCGTCCGGGCTTATGTAGCCAAATGTAACGGAGGGCTCGTCGCCGCCGTCCATTGAGTCTACTGTCCACACACGCTTGTTGAAGCTGTAGGATCCGCCGTGCAGGGTGTTCGTCCTGTCATTCTGGTCGAGCTTATAGGTCTTGCCGGAAACTGTGATCTCTCCGTTGGCGATACGGTTTGCGTAACGTCCCACCAGCGCACCGTGGCTGGAGTCGCCCTCGATGTACCCCTGAAGCGTGTCATAACCAAGCACTACATCAGCGTTCTTTCCGTTCCTGTCCGGGACTTCCAGCCCGACAACGGCGCCGCCGAAATTAGTCAGCCTTGCCACTGCGCCGTTGCTGTTCGTGAGCGTGAACAGCCAGCACTTGTAGCCCCTGAAAAAACCGAATTCTTTCTTTGAAATGCTCATTGGTTCGTCCTCCGATCAATATTAATACTTGTCATCATCAAGTATGATGGTCTTGGAATGAGGTCTTGCTGCGGCAGTCACGGGCTGCTTTGCCACGGGCTCCGGCTTCTTTTCCGGATTTACTGCCGGGACGGGCTTGGCTGCCGTAACGGGTCTTGCCGCAGGCTTTGCAGCAGGCTTGTTGACGGGAGCTTCTGCCTTTACAGGTTTTGCCGCAGGAACTGATTTCACAGCGGTTTTTTCTGTTAATTCAGATTTCCCTTCCTGCTTTTCTGCCGGAGCGGGTTTCTCAGCGGGTATGGGGGCTGCTGGCTTCTTTGCGGAGCTTGTGGCAGGAGCCGGCTTGGCTTCCGCTGCGGGGCTCTCGGCAGGCTTTTCTGCGGGAACGTTCTTGGCATTCTTGCGGGCTTCTCTTTCAGCGGCACGCTTTGCTGCCTGTCTTTTTCTGACCGTTTCAGCGTCCGGGAGCCTGAACCTCTCAACCAGCTCAAGCAGCACCTTTGCCTGACCTGAAAGCTCCTCTGCGGAAGCAGCGCACTCTGCGGAGGAACCGCTGGTCATCTGTACGGAGGTGGATATCTGGTCCATACCGACAAGTATCTGCTTTACGCTGTCTGCCTGCTCCCTGGAGGTGTCTGCAATATGGTCGATGACCTTTGCGGTATCGTCTGTTTCTGAAACTATCCTGCCGAGCATTTTAGCAGTTTCGTTCGCCATGACTGTTCCATTCTCAACAGCGGAGAGCGCAGTCTTGATAAGCGCCGTGGTGTTCTTTGCAGCCTCGGCGGTCTTTCCCGCAAGCTGACCTACCTCGCCTGCGACTACTGCAAAGCCCTTGCCTGCTTCCCCGGCTCTTGCGGCCTCAATGGAAGCGTTCAGGGACAGGATGTTCGTCTGGAAAGAAATGTCCTCGATAGCCTTTATAATGTTTGCGATCTTGGAAGAAGCCTCGTTGATCTCCTCCATGGCGTGAAGCATGTCCGCCATCTTCGCATTGCCCTCGTCAACTATTGCACGGCAGTCATCAGAGAGTGCCTTTGCCTTTTCTGCGCTGTCTGCATTGGCGCTGATGTTGTTGGAGATCTCCACGATGGAAGCGTTCAGTTCCTCGACAGTAGCCGCCTGCTCTGTTGCCGCCTGGGAGAGCGTTGTGGAATTGTCGCTCATTCTGGCGGAGCCGTCAGCTACCATTCTGCTGGAAGCATCGATCTGACTGATAACGCCGCTGGTGCTCTCAATGATGCCATCAAGGGCGGTCTTTATCGGGGCATAGTCACCGACATACTCCGCCTGTGGTTCTGCGGTGAGATCCTCGGCGGCGAGCTTCCCGGCGACCTGACGGATATCTGCTATCATCTTTTCGGTGTATAAGGTCATTGTGTTGACCGCCTCGGCAAGGGTCTGGAGCTCATCACCGGTGCTGACCTCGACAGGCTCGCTGGAAAGGTCGCCGTCAGCCATGCCGAGTATCTTCGTGTTGATCTTGTCAAGCGGTACTATGATACGCTTTACGAACTTCGAGATTATCAGCGCACCCGCAACGAAGCTGACCGCAGAAGTAGCTATCATTATCAGCAGCGCAATCGTGGAGTTTGCCATGAACTCGCTTGCAGCGCAGCTTACCATGACGGTCCAGTCTGTTCCGAGTATCTGTGCATCATAAATGATGCGGTTTTCTCCGCCGAGTTTCACGGTCCGTACCTGGTTGGAGCCGGCATACGGTGCGATATCTTCCTGGGAGCAGGTGCCGTTCACGTTAGCCAGTATCTGCCCTGATGAGGACAGCAGGTAGAACTCTGTGCTTTCGGAGGTGTGCATGGTCGCCATGATGTTGGTGAGCCAGTCCGTGCTGGTAGCGATGTATGCAGTTCCCCTTGCAAACTCTCCGGTGACAACTATGTAGCCGTCCGTGCTGAGCGCAATGCCCGGCGTTGTGGTGGCATGGGTGTTGATGTCAACGATGGAGGCGTCCGCAGCTTTCAGCTTGTCTATCTGCGCAGTAGTGCCGTCAAGGGAAGCTACAAGGCTGATGTAATGCTGCAGCGTTGCACTTACCAGGTTGGACGCCGCAGAAACACGCTCCGTCATAGAATTGGTCATATCGCTCTGGCTCTGTTTGACCAGGCAGGCCATTCCAGTTACACCGGCTGAAAGGATACCATACACCAGAACCGCCATGACGGCAACGATTATCCTCGTACCGAGTTTCTTTTTCTTTTTCATAAGTAGACCTCACTTCGGAAAAAATAGGCGGCGTACCGCAGACGATAGCAGCACGCCACTCCACTTATTTTATTGTACCACAATTTATCGGCTATGTCAACAGATTTTCCTACAGCTTCATGAAAGGACTTGTGCAAATCGCACATGCCAGTCAGTGAATGTCTCTCGTGACATCTAATGAACACTCTTCGCCCGTGCCGTCACTCACGGTGAATGTGAACCTGGACCCGCAGAAGCTCCTGCTTCCGTCCTCAAGGACCGTGCTGAACGCATCGTCAGCTATCTCCATCGTGACCCTGCGGCTCTCGCCGGGAGCGAGTTCAACACGCTCGAACCCGCACAGCGAGCCGTTCGGAACGTCCTGCTCAGAGTATCCACGAATATAAACCTGCACAACGTCCTCAGCATAAACTGCGCCGGTATTCTTGACCGTCACGATGAGCCTGCCGTCCGTGAACTCCGGCGCAGAAAGGCTGAACGCCGAATAGCTCATGCCATAGCCGAAACGGTACAGGACGTTCTCCGGCGTGCAGAAGCGGTAGGTCCTGCCTTTCATGCCGTAGTCGTGGATATCCGGGAGCAGGTCGGCGGTCCTGTAGAACGTCACCGGGAGCTTTCCGCTCGGGGAAACGTCCCCGAAAAGGAGCTGCGCCAGCGCACGCCCGCCAAGCTGACCGGGGTACCACATGTCAAGCAGTGCACTGCATTTCACTCCGACATTCACGGAGCTGCCCGCCGCAAGCACGATCACAAGCGGCTTCCCCAGCGCCGAGAGCTTCTCCAGCAGAATGCGCTGACTTTCCGGCAGGCGCAGGTCGGGCTTGTCGCCGGAGCTGAACTCATTTCCGGTGTCGCCCTCCTCGCCCTCCAGTGTGGCGTCAAGTCCCACGCAGGCGACTATCACATCTGCGCACTCCGCCATCGAAACAGCTTCCGAATACAGATCCCCGGGCTGTGCAAGGCCCTGCGTCCTGTCCCGGTAGAGGTGACAGCCCTGGGAATACAGAATGCGCCCGGAAAAACGCTCCCTTATGCCGTCCAGGAACGTCACGTACTGGTCTGCAGTGCCGTTGTAGTTGCCGGTGAGCGCCTCCCGGCTGTCTGCATTAGGACCTATCACGGCGATGGTCCCGGTCTTGTCGGAAAGCGGCAGCACGCCGTCATTCTCCAGCAGGACGGCGGAGCGCAGGGCGCATTCCAGCGAAGCCTGCTTGTGCTCCCCGGTGGAAACGGCGGTCAGCGGTATCTCATCATACTTCGTCCTGTCGAGCTGACCCAGGCGTATCCTCGTCCGCAGGACGTTCACACACGCCCGGCGTATATCCTCTTCACTCACCAGACCCTTTTCCAGAGCCGCAAGGATATGCAGATATGTATTGCCGCAGTTCATGTCGCAGCCAGCTTTCAGGGCCAGTGCGGCGGACTCCGGGGCGGTGGCGGTTATGCAGTGGGTGGTGTGGAAGTCCCGTATAGCCCAGCAGTCTGACGTGAAATAGCCGTCAAAGCCCCACTCCTTCAGCTTTCCCATCAGGAACGGGCTTGCGCATGCAGGCTCGCCGTTCACAAGATTATACGCCCCCATAACGCCCTCGACCCCTGCGTCCCTGACCAGAGCCCGGAACGCAGGCAGGTAGGTTTCCTCCAGATCCTTAGAAGAAACCACGGCGTCGAACGTGTGGCGCTCTGCTTCCGGCCCGCTGTGGACTGCAAAATGTTTCGCACAGGCGGCGGTCATGAGGTACTTCCCCTCACCCTGAAGCCCACGGACGTACTCCACGCCGAGCTGCGAGGTCAGGTAGGGATCCTCGCCGTAGGTTTCATGACCCCTGCCCCAGCGTGGGTCACGGAATATGTTCACATTCGGAGCCCACAGGGTCAGACCCTTGTAGATGTCATGATCTCCGTGACGGCTGGCTGCGTTGTACTTCGCACGAGCCTCCTCTGCGGTTATCACGGCGGCATTGCGGAGCCGCTTCCGGTCGAACATCGCCGCAAGTCCCACCGCCTGTGGGAACATGGTGGCAGTCCCCGCCCGGGCAACGCCGTGAAGTCCCTCGTTCCACCAGTTGTACGCCGGGAGAACGCCGGGTATCTCCGGGGCGTCATATTTGAGCTGTTCAGCCTGCTGGCGGACCGTGAGCCTGTCTGTCAGAGCCTCCGCACGCTCCTGCGGCGAAAGGCTGGTATCAAGATACTTTTCCATGAAATCTACCCCCGTTTTCAGTCACCTGATATGGTCGTTAATGAATCTGAGAATGTCCCCTTTCACCTCGTCACTGTTGAGCTCGAAGAGAAGCTCGTGGCGGGCTTCCGGGTAAACATGTATATTGACATCGCAGCCGTGCTCCAGATATCTCATGCAGGCGGAGCGGACGCCGCTGCCGTACTCTCCCACAGGGTCCATCGAACCCGACAGGAAGAACATCGGCAGGTCGGTGGGCGTGTTTTCTATAACGCATTCGGAGTTCGCACACATCAGCGCATTAAGCAGGTCCCGGAAACCGGCGACAGTGAACGTGAAGTTACACAGAGGGTCGGCGTTGAACCTGTCAACGTTACCGTCCACCCGGGAAAGCCAGTCGTTGGGGTCCCGGCGATGGCGCACACGTATATTGAACAGCCCGAACGCCAGCTTTTTGCTTATCTCCGGTCGGAAGCGGCTGTCCTTTGAATGGCACAGGATATCCAGCAGCTTTCTGAGGGGGGCAGAGCCTGTGACTCCCCCGGCGGTGCCCATGATCACCGCACCGTCCCAGCGGTCGCTGTACCTTGACAGGTAGATACGTGCAATAAAGCTGCCCATGCTGTGTCCCATCAGGAAGTGCGGGATATCCGGGAGCTTTTTCTCCATGATGACCTTCATGCGGTGCAGGTCCCTGACCATGTACATGAAGCCGCCGTTCTCACCGAAATAACCCAGCATATCCGGGTCTGTGACCGAGCTTCCATGACCGATGTGGTCGTTGCCGACAAGCGCAATGCCGTTCTCGCAGAGGAACTCCGCAAACTCCCTGTATCGCCGGATATACTCGCACATGCCGTGGGACAGCATGAGCGCCGCCCGGGGCTTCTCCGGAAGATACATATACCAACGGCAGCGGGTTATTCCCGAAGTGCTTGGAAATGTACCTGTGACAAATTTCATATTTCCTCCGATCAGTCCTCCGGGACTACCGCTTCTAGTCTGTAGATAGGCTGTCCCAGCTCTGTAAATCTCTTTTCGTACTCGGTCATAATGTTCCCCTCAAAGCCGCTGTTATGCAGGTCAAGGCTGACATTCTTCATAGCGAAGCCGTTCTTTGAGAAATGCTCGATGGAGAACTCGAACAGACGCTGATTGTCAGTTTTCTGGTGTATCTCAGCGCCGGGCTTCATTATCTCCCTGTATATCTCCAGGAAACGTGTATGGGTAAGGCGGTGACGTGCGTAGGTCTCTTTCGGGAACGGGCAGCTGAAATTCAGGTACAGCCGCTCCACTGTGTGCGGGCGGAACAGGTGCTCCAGGTACTCCGCCTGACCCAGACAGAACCGGACGTTCTTCAGGTCGCTCTCCATCAGCGCCTCGGCGCCGGTAACAAGCACGTTCGGGGTCTTTTCCACTGCGACATAGTTTATGTCGGGGTTCCTCCTCGCAAGCTCCAGAATGAAGCTGCCCTTTCCGCTGCCGACCTCCAGATGCAGATGGTTGTTGTTCCCGAACACCTTCATGCTGTCGAAGAAAAGACTGTCGTCCAGAGGGTCGTTGGCATGCTCGTTCTGGTTCTGCATTATGAGCATCACGGGGGCGCAGGCTTCAAGGCGCTCCTCCAGGTGCTTTTTCTTTCTCATTCTCATATGTGAAATACCTCTGAAAAATACCGCCGTGCAGCTTCTGACCGCACGGCGGCAAATAATTATCAACAATTAAACATCAAAGTTGAAGTTTGCGAAATCAAAGGTCGCAAAGTAATCAGCAGCAGTTTCAGCACGTCTGATCATCTTTACCGAGCCGTCCTCACGCAGCAGAAGCTCTGCGCTCCTGAGCTTGCCGTTGTAGTTGTAGCCCATGGAGAAGCCGTGTGCACCGGTATCGTGGATAGCGAGGTAGTCGCCGATATCGATCTTAGGGAGCATTCTGTCCACGGCGAACTTGTCGCAGTTCTCGCACAGACCGCCGGTGACGTCGTACTTGTGGTCGCAGGGCTGGTCCTCCTTGCCGAGAAC
>CAKSGA010000101.1 GCA_934454435.1 uncultured Oscillospiraceae bacterium
ACCGGGGACTGCATCATACAGGGAGCGCACCAGGAAGCCCAGAAGTCCAGCAGCACGGGCTTTGTGCTCTCAACTATCTCCGTCTTGAAATTATCCTTTGTTATCGTCAGCACTGACATATCAGTTCCTCCATTCTTTATATTCTGTGAGAGGCCTTGCCTCTGCCTACATTATATACTAAAAGCCGGGATTTGTCCAGTATGTTTTTAGTCTGATATAACAAGTTTTAATTATACAATGGGTATAATTACCGCCTGTCGGATTTTGCACAGTTTTGACTGGACAAGTACCGTTTTTTTGTTGAAATAGCACTATAATCATAAGTAATTTGACTGATTTAGAAAAAACCCTTGACTATTTTGGGGAGTTTGTAGTAGAATATAAATGTATAGGATTGAGAACAGGACTCAACCGCAACTATAAATGAAACGGAGAGAAATTACTATGCAGAAGACAATTGGCGTACTTACAAGCGGCGGCGACGCTCCCGGAATGAACGCAGCAGTTCGTGCAGTTACAAGGGCAGCCATCAAGAAGGGCTTCAGAGTCGTTGGTATCCGCCGTGGATATAACGGTCTGCTCAACAACGATATGATCGAGCTTTCCGCAAGAGATGTATCTGATATCATTCAGAGAGGCGGCACAGAGATATTCACCGCCCGCTGCAAGGAGTTCAGAGAGTGGGAATACGTGCTCAAGGCAAAGGATATCTGCGAGAGAGATAACTTCGCAGGCATCGTGGTTATCGGCGGCGACGGTTCCTTCCGTGGCGCAGCTGATCTTTCCAAGGCAGGTATCCCCTGCGTTGGTCTGCCCGGCACCATCGACAACGATATCCAGTGCTCCGAGTACACCATCGGCTATGACACCGCAATGAACACCGTTATGGAACTGGTAGACAAGCTCCGTGACACTTCACACTCCCACGAGCGCTGCGCAGTCGTAGAAGTAATGGGCAGAGGCGCAGGCCACATCGCACTGAACACCGGTGTTGCATGCGGCGCTACAGCTATCCTGGTCCCCGAGGTAGCATATGACCTCAACGATATCATCGAGAGGATCAAGGAGCAGCGTGCCAACGGTAAGGAGCAGTTCATCATCGTAGTAGCAGAGGGCGTCGGCCACACCGAGGAGATCGCTAAGAAGATCTACGAGGCCACCGGTATCGAGTCCAGAGCCACTATCCTTGGTCATGTTCAGAGAGGCGGCAGCCCCACAGTACGTGACAGAGTCGTTGCTTCCGAGATGGGCTATTATGCAGTTGAGCTTCTCGAAAAGGGCATCGGCAACCGTGTTGTCGGCATGAAGGACGGCAAGATCTACGATGTAGATATCCAGGAAGCCCTCAGCATGAAGAAGCCGTTCGACGAGCGTCTGTACAAGATCGCAAACGACATCAGCTTCTGATAAGACCCCGGCGTCCGGACGGGCGCAGAAACTATAAACTACAACACAGAGTAGAAGAACGTGCGTTAAGTGCCACACGGACGGAGAGTTGCCGTGCGGACGAAAGGCGGATCGCCTGCGGTACGTTCTTCGCATCTCGCTGTACATAAATTGAATAGGAAGCCATGAGGCTTTATTCTGTTTGTATATGGCGAAGTTACGGAGGATAAAGTCATGGCTTTTTTTCATAACTTCTTGGGGAAATTCAAGAGATCAGCACAGGAACTGAAGAGCATTCGCTGCCTGGCAGTGACGGCGGTGCTTATTGCACTGGCGTGCATTCTGAAAGCGTTCCTGACGATACAGCCGCTGCCTACGCTGAAAATAAGCTTCGCATTCGTTGCGATAGCTTCCATCGGAATGCTGTACGGCCCTACGGTCGCAGGACTTTCCTGCGTTGCTACTGACGTTATCGGGTATCTTATATCCAGCCAGCAGCAGGGATTTTCTCCGCTGTTCACACTGGTAGAGGTAACGGGCGGAGTTATCTACGGCATATTCCTTTACGGCATGGACCCCATCAAGCCCGATTTTTCATCGGCAAAGGGCTTCTGGAGCGGTATACGCTCCAACCTGCCGACAGCATTCAGGATAATCGGCGCAAAGTTCACCATCAATCTTGTGTGCAATGTTTTCATGAATACGCTGTTCCTTATGATAATGGGCTACGGTATCGTTCCTGAAACATTCTGGATAAAGATAGGTGAACGTATCATAAAGAACATCTCAATGCTTCCCATCGAAGTGTTCATTCTGCTGCTGACGCTGTTCCCGATAAAGGCAGCATACAGCGCAGTTTTCAAAAACCATCGTCAGAGCGTTTAAGCAGCTCAGAAAGGCTCATTTATGAAAAAGCTCGGTTTTATAGGCGTCGGAAATATGGGCGGCGCAATTCTCAAGGGTATAGAGGGGAAGCTCGGCAACACCGCAGTCTTCGCCTATGACGCTGATCAGAAGAAACTCGCAGACCTCACCCTGGTGGGCGCTACCGCTGCCAGCAGTGCAAAGGAGATCGCAGACAAGTGCGACTATATCCTGCTCGCAGTCAAGCCCCAGCATCTCGCTGAGGTCCTCGCTGAAATAAAGGACAGCGTAAAGCCCTCCACCGTGTTCATCTCCATCTGCGCAGGCATTTCTGCGGAGTTCATCAGAGAACGAACCATACCTGACGCAAAGGTAGTCCTCGTTATGCCGAACACCCCCATGATGCTCGGCTGCGGCGCCTCCGCAATGTCCCACGACAGCACGGTATCCGAAGAGGAGTTCGCATTCGCACGCAAGATCATCGGCAGCTGCGGCATCACAGAGGTCGTTCCTACCGACAAGATGAAGGAGATCATCGCCATCAACGGCAGCTCCCCGGCGTTCATTTACCTGTACGCAAAGGGCTTCGTTGACTATGCGGACTCCGTAGGCATCGACAAGGACGCTGCGCTGCGTCTGTTCGCCCAGAGCCTTATCGGTTCTGCTAAGATGCTCACCGGGTCCGGCATGACCGTTGACGAGCTGATAAAGCAGGTATCTTCTCCCGGCGGTACCACCATTGCAGGTCTTGACAAGCTGTATGAGGGCGACCTCACCGGCGACGTGAAGAGAGCCTGCGAAGCCTGCACCAAGCGTGCCTACGAGCTGGGTCAGTGACGGAATACCCGCCCTCAGTTTGTCGAAAAAGTAGAAAATCGGGGTGTCGAGAAGCCCTCAGATTCTAGGAACCCGCACTGCAACTAGGCTTATGCCTGTTGCAGTGTAGCGTTTTTTGCGAAGCAAATCATGCGGTGACAGACGAAGATGAGGGGTTATCGACAGCCTGAGGGCGATGGAATACTCGCCCTTTTCTTTTAAGGAGAACGGCAATGATACGTGTTGCGCAGATACTCAGCAGAATGAACGGCGGCGGCGCTGAACAGATAATCATGAACTACTACAGTGCCATCGACCGTGAGCAGGTGCAGTTTGATTTCTACATGTTCAAGGGCTCGAAATATGTCCCCGTTGAGCAGATAAAGTCCATGGGCGGGCGAATTTTCGTGCTCCCCACTCTGAAGCACCCGCTGAAATACTTCAGGACCCTGCGCCGGCTTCTCGCTGAAAACCAGTACAAGATAATGCACTGCCATCTCAGCACGCTGTCGTTCCTGCCGCTTCTCGCCGGTAAACAGGCGGGGGTGCCGGTGCGCATACTCCACAACCATACCTCCTCCGGCGGCGGCCGGGAATGGCTCAGGAACCTTGCAAAATTCCTGCTGAAGCCCTCGGCAAGAATACACGCAACGGATTATTTCGCCTGCTCGCAGCTTTCTGCAAGGTGGATGTACGGCGACCGTGCTATAACTTCCATCGACGGCGACGACCACCCCGGAAAGCACAAACTGGTGCGCATCATGCCGAACGCCATCGACACCGTGAGGTTCCGCTACAGCGAAAGCGACCGCCGGGACGTCCGAAAGGAGCTACACATACCGGAGAACGCCCTTGTTGTGGGACATATCGGCAGGTTCTGCCCGACAAAGAACCAGCCTTTTATCGTGGATATTTTCTGCGAAGTGCTGAAGCAGAACAAGAACGCCGTGCTGGTTTTCACCGGGGACGGACCGGACAAGGAGCTCGTCCAGGCGCACGTTATCGCTGCGGGGATTACTCAGCGGGTCCTCTTCACCGGGCAGCGGAGCGACACCGAACGCCTCTACAGCGCCTTTGACTGCTTCCTGCTCCCATCTAACTACGAGGGCTTCCCGGTGGTCGGGGTAGAATCCCAGTGCTCGGGGCTTCCTTTCCTGTTCTCCGACCATGTGACATCCGAAATGAAGCTCATCGGTACTGCGCAGCAGCTCCCCCTCGGGAACCCCCACGACTGGGCATGCGCCGTGCTGTGCTGTGCGGGTCTGCGGGACAGCAACGCACCGCAGGTCATCGCCGCAAAGGGTCTTGACATAAAGGACGCCGCCGCCCGGCTCACCAGATTTTATTTTAAAAAAGCAGAAAATTGTTAACTTACTCTCTTGACAAGTTTACAATAGTGTGGTATAATTATCAAGGTCTTATTGTAAACCAAATAACAGGAGAAAGTAAACAATGAACGAAACAAAAGTACAGACAACAAAATCCCTGACCGTAAGGAACATGGTGTTCATCGCAGTTATGGCTGCGCTGATCTGCATAGCAGCGCCGTTTTCCGTCCCCATCGGGCCTATCCCGATTTCCCTGGCGACATTTGCAGTATACCTCGCCGGCGGACTTCTCGGCGCAAAGAAAGGCACCCTGGCGGTCACTGTATATATCCTGCTGGGAGCTGTGGGACTTCCGGTGTTCTCTAACGGCGAGGGCGGTTTCCAGAAGCTGTTCGGCGTTACCGGCGGCTATATAATCGGCTATATCCCCTGCGTGCTTATTGCGGGACTTTTCGTAGACCTATTTTTCAGAAAGAAGTCCGAAATCAGGAACAAGTTCCTGAACTGGCTCAGCAGAGCATGGGCTGTTCCTGTGGGAATGGTACTCGGAACTGTAGTCCTGTATGTTTTCGGAACTGCGTGGTTCATCATAGCACGTGGCGTAACACTTGAGGTTGCTATGGCAGGCTGTGTTTATCCGTTCATTCCCGGCGACCTTATCAAGATCGCCTGCGCAACTGTTCTGACAGTGCTCCTCAGGGACAGACTCAGCCGTATCATCGAGGGTTGATTTACTGAATAAAAAAACTGAGTGGTAATACGCTCAGTTTTTTTTATTCCGATCTGGCGCTGACCTGTAGGGGAGGGGCTTGCCCCTCCCGTTCCTTTTGGGTCCGTCTGAAACCGGGGCTGTATTTCATATGATTGACGGAACTGTATTTATCGGGAGGGGCAAGCCCCTCCCCTACAGGTTTATGATGTAATATGATAAACGACCGGGCATGTATTGTCCGGTCGTTTGAGACCGTCGAAAAATCCCCGTTGGGGCTTTTTCGCCGAACATCCCTGCTGCATGCACGTCTCGGCGGCTATGCCGCCAAGCCGCACACTTGCAGGGATAGAAGTGTTTTTTGCCCCGGGAGACCCGTGGCAAAAAACGGATTAAAAAAGCCTGCTTTGCAGGCAAAAGCGACTTTTTCGACAAGCTGAAACGACCGGACATGTAATGTCCGGTCGTTTGTGTTTTACTTTTTCTGCGGCTGCTGGGGCGCCTGGGGCTGCTGCGGAGCCTGCGGGAGCTTTGCGGGCAGGTCGTTGCTGCTTGCCAGGGTCTTGCGGAGAATGCGCAGCTCGTTGACGTCCTTGACCATCAGCTCCTCAACACGGGAGAGCATCTTGTCCGTGAAGTCCTGCGTGGAACTCCTGATAAGTGCTGAACGCTTCTGGGCTGCGCCGATCTCCTCGGTAGCCCGGCGGCGTGCCTCCTGAAGAATGGAGTTCTGGTCGATGAGGGCGTTGCGCTGCTGCTCCGCCTTGCGGATTATCTCCTCGGCTTCCTTCTTTGCGTCGCTGATTATGCGGTTCTTGTCAGCGACTATATTCTGCGCCTGCTGTATCTCCCGGGGGAGAACAAGGCGCATTTCAGTGGCTATCTCGTCTATCTCGGCGGCGTCTACCAGGCTCTTCTTGCCGAACGGGAACGGAGCCGCCTTTCTGACAACCTCGTCAAGCATTGATATGAGATCTAACAGACTGTATTCCATGATATTATTTCCTTTCCTGATTTTATTCAGCGGTTTTCCTTATCCTGATACTTCTTCTGAGCCAATGCCCTTGCAGCATCGAAATCCTGCGTCAGCCGTGTGCGTATCTGCTCATGTATGCACGCCGGAACATACTTGCTGAGATCTCCGCCGAACATTGCAACCTGTTTTACCATGCTCGATGAAACGAACGTGGTTTTCAGGCTCGCCGGAATGAACACCGTTTCCGCCCGGGGATTAAGATCCTTATTCGTGTGCGCCATCTGGAACTCGTACTCGAAATCCGTCGTCGCACGAATGCCCTTTACTATAACGTCAACGTCCTGCCGCTGATTGAAGTAGTCCGCCAGCAGCCCGTCAAAGCTCGCTATCTCAACGTTCGGGATATCCTTTGTGGCTTCCTTCAGGAACCCGCAGCGTTCCCGCATGCTGAAACTGTAGGTTTTCAGGGGGTTGATAAGTACCACGACTACCAGCTTGTCGAACATCCTGGACGCACGCTGTATTATGTCGAGGTGGCCGTTCGTCACCGGGTCGAAGCTGCCGGGATATATCGCTGTTTTCATTCCTCCGGCTCCTTTCCCTCTTCCTCTTCGGGAGCCGGCTTCGGGCGGTATATCGTCACGGACGTGCGGGAATGCCGCAGCAGCTTCACTATCTCGAACCTGCCGACTTCCCTCGGGAGCACGCATTCTTTCTCATGCTCGCAGATTATCACGCCGTTTTCCGACATCTTCTCCACCAGGTGCGGCAGAGCTTTCTGTATTATCTTGTAATTGTATGGCGGGTCGAGCAGCGCAATATCGAACACCGCACGGGTACTTTTCAGGAACGCTGAGAACGGCATATTGACCACCCTCGCATTCTCTTCCAGCCCGGTGTTCTTCAGGTTCTCCCTGACTGCCTTGATGGAAACGGCGGCGCTGTCGATGAAATACGCTTCCCTTGCGCCACGGCTTAGCGCTTCAATGCCGAGCTGACCGCTCCCGGCGAACAGGTCGAGCACCGTCCTGCCCTCTATCTCAAACTGAATGGCGCTGAAAATAGCTTCCTTTACGCCGTCTGTCGTGGGACGGACTACCTCCGTACCCTCGACGGTGACGAGCTTTCTTCCCCTCGCCGTTCCGGTAATAACTCTCATATGCTTCTCCCTGGCTCAGAACCGCTCCTGAATGAAATCATACAGCTCCTGCGCCTTTTCTTCGCTTATTTTAGCCGCCGCCCGGAGCTCCCCGGGAGTGGCGTTCTTCATTTCCTGTTTTGTTTTGAACGTCCGCATGAGCGCCTGCGCCTTTGCCGGGCCTATACCCGGGACCTCCGTCAGCTCCAGCGTGTATGTCTTTTGCTTGTGCTTGACCCTCTGGAACGTTATGGAGTATCTGTGCACCTCGTCCTGAATATTGGTAACAAGGGTAAAGGCCGACTTCATCATCGAAAGCGCCAGCTCCCCTTCCCCGGTCGTCAGGCCGCGGGTACGGTGGCGGTTATCCTTGACCATGCCGAAAAGCGGGACGTCGATTCCCATTTCGTCCAGAAGCGGCTGAACGGCGT
>CAKSGA010000102.1 GCA_934454435.1 uncultured Oscillospiraceae bacterium
AGGGGTGTGGGCATGGGGCAGACTAAGCCCAGCCACAGGCTGGGCGTGTCTGGTAAACGAAGAGTTTTCCCCCACTGTTTCTTTCAAACTTTCTGCCGTAATGACTTTTTCGACAGCCTTAGGCGCCCTCCTTTCAGGAGGGCGCCTAAGCTTTATTATGGCTGCTGGTTTATGCTTTTGACTTTAAGCCGTGCAGTTGCTCTTGCAAGGGTCATCTGTGCGGTGTGGAACTCACGAATGCTCCGTTTCTGGAGTATCGCTTCCTTTGCCGCCGCAGCGGCTTCCCGGGCACGGTTGGCGTCTATCTCATCGGGGCGTTCGGCGGAGTCCACCAGCACCAGCACCTCGCCGTCCTCTATCTTTACAAGGCCGGAGGAAACAGCGGCTATACGGTCAGGCTCGCCGGGAATTCGGTAGACCATCGTTCCCGGGACTACTGCGCTGATGATGTCGCAGTGCCCCGCAAGGATCCCGTACTGACCGTCCGCCGTGGGGATTATCAGCGACTCGCATTCGCCCTCATAGAACGTGTTAGAGGCTGCAAGAATATGCGTCTTGAATGTGTTCATGGTGCGCTCCTTACAGCTTTGCCGCCTTTGCGACCACATCGTCCAGAGTACCGACATTGTAGAACGCCGCTTCCGGGTACTTATCCATATCGCCGGAGATTATCGCCTGGAAACCCTTTACCGTTTCCGTCAGCGGAACGTAAATACCGGGAATGCCGGTGAATTTCTCCGCAACATGGGTCGGCTGCGCCAGGAAACGCTGTATCTTTCTCGCACGGGTCACTACCTGCTTATCCTCGTCAGAAAGCTCGTCCATGCCGAGGATCGCAATGATATCCTGCAGCTCGTTGTACTTCTGGAGTATCTCCTGTACGGTGCGGGCGGTTTCGTAGTGGTCGCTTCCTACTATATCCGCTTCGAGTATTCTCGAGGTTGAAGCCAGCGGATCTACCGCCGGATAAATTCCCTGCTCGGCTATCTTACGGCTGAGCACCGTGGTGGCGTCCAGGTGTGTGAAAGTCGTTGCAGGAGCCGGGTCAGTCAGGTCGTCCGCCGGGACGTATACCGCCTGAACGGACGTTACGGAGCCGCTTCTTGTAGAGGTGATACGCTCCTGGAGAGCGCCCATCTCTTCTGAAAGCGTCGGCTGATATCCTACTGCGGAGGGCATTCTGCCGAGCAGCGTGGAAACCTCGGAGCCCGCCTGGACGAAACGGAATATGTTGTCGATGAAAAGCAGGACGTCCTTGTGCTGTACGTCACGGAAATACTCCGCCATTGTAAGTCCCGAAAGAGCCACACGCATACGCACGCCCGGGGACTCGTTCATCTGACCGAATACCAGTGCGGTCTTGTCGGAAACTCCGCTCTCACGCATTTCGTTCCAGAGGTCGTTGCCCTCACGGCTTCTCTCGCCGACGCCGGTGAATACCGAATAACCGCCGTGCTCCATCGCAACGTTGTGGATAAGCTCCTGAATGAGCACCGTCTTGCCGACGCCTGCACCGCCGAACAGACCTATCTTTCCGCCCTTGGGATAGGGCTCCAGCAGGTCGATCACCTTGATGCCGGTTTCGAGTACCTGAGCCACCGGCTGCTGCTCCTCAAAGCCGGGAGCCTTGCGGTGTATCTCCCAGCGCTCGCCGTCGGGGAGCTCACCCTCGCCGTCTATCGGTTCGCCGAGCACGTTGAACATGCGTCCGAGGGTCCTGTCGCCCACCGGCACGCTTATAGCCTTTCCGGTAGAGGTCACTTCCATGCCCCTTGCCAGGTTCTCGCTTGCGCCCAGCAGTATGCAGCGGACCCTGTCCTTACCCATGTGCTGTGCGACTTCCATCACACGTTCTTTTCCTCTGACGTTTACCGTCAGCGCTTCTTTTATCTTAGGCAGCTCGCCCGGGGCGAACCTGCAGTCTATTACCGGTCCTGAGATCTGTGTTATCTTACCTGTACTCAATGTCCGCACGCCTCCTCACTTTTCTTTTTTGCCAGTTTTCTCTTCTGTGCCTTTGCGCCGGAGGATATCTCAGTGATCTCCTGAGTTATCGCTGCCTGCCTTGAACGGTTGTACTGCACGGAGAGTTCCTCCAGCAGCTTTTCTGCGTTCTGGTTTGCGGAGTTCATCGCAGTCATGCGGGCGTTCTGTTCAGCGCAGAAGCTGTCGACCAGCGCACTGTAGATGTATCCTGAAACATAGCTCGGCACCAGCGTATCCAGCACCGCATTGATGGACGGCGTGAACTCGAACGGCTTTGTTATCGCCTTTTCCGTGGTGTTGTCCGCAAAGGTGCGGCGGTGGAACGGCAGCAGCCTTTCGGTCTTTGCTTCCTCGAACATTCCGTTGCGGATATCCGTATACACCACGAATATCTTGCAGACCTCCTGCCTGTCGAACATCTCCAGCAGTATCGAGCTTATCTCACGGGCACGCTGCATGGTGGGGTTCTGTGCCGTGTAGAGAAAGCTTCGCTCCACGGGGATATTGTGATGTGCAAAGTACTGTCTGCCGTATTCCCCTACCACGAACAGCTTGGTGTCCGGGTGTTCTTTCGGCAGCTTTTCAGCCTCACGGATAACATTCTGATTGTACATTCCGGCAAGTCCCTTGTCCGCCGTGACTACAAGGCAGGCGTAGGTGCCGGTCAGTTTGTGCATGCTGTCCTCAGGGTAGAAATAGCGGCTCTCCACTTCCTTTGCGGTGCGGAAGATACGCTTTATCTCGCCCTTTATCGCCTCAAAATAGGGACGTGTGTGGTCCAGCTCCGACTTAGCCTTGCGCATTTTGGTGGAGGCTATCAGGTACATCGCATTGGTTATTTTCTGAGTGTCCCGCACGCTTTTTATGCGGTCCTTTATCTCTTTCGTGTTAGCCATAGCGCACCGCCTTAATTGCCGTTACGCTCCAGAAAGCGCTGTGCGAATTCCAGCAGGATCTTTCTTTCCTCTTCGGAGGTCTCGCCGGAGCGGTCTATCTTCTCGCAGAGATCAGGTATCTCCGCAGCCGCAGCGTCAAGCAGTTCACGGCTGAACTGAGGTATTTTGTCCGGCTCGATATCCTGGAATATATGACCCATAGCCGCAGTCAGCAGAATTACCTGCTCATGCTGCTTGTAGGGGTTATACTGCTTCTGACGTAGCAGCCGCATAAGTCCCTGACCATAGCGGAGCTGCTTCTTGGTGGCTTCGTCAAGGTCGCTGGAGAACTGCATGAACACTTCCATCTCACGGTACTGTGCGAGGTCAAGACGTATAGCGCCGGTCGCTTTTTTCATTGCCTTTGTCTGGGCTGCGCCGCCGACACGGGACACTGAAAGACCGACATTTACCGCAGGCCGCTGACCGGAGTGGAACAGGTCGCTCTCCAGGAATATCTGACCATCTGTGATGGAGATTATGTTGGTAGGAATGTACGCTGATACGTCACCCGCCTGAGTCTCTACTATAGGGAGGGCAGTCATGCTGCCGCCGCCCAGGGCGTCTGAGAGGTGCGCTGAACGCTCCAGCAGACGGGAATGCAGGTAGAAAACGTCGCCGGGGTACGCTTCACGGCCAGGTGAGCGCTCCAGCAGCAGACTGAGGGTACGATAAGCTACGGCGTGCTTTGAAAGGTCATCGTAGACTATCAGGACATCTCTGCCGTGGTTCATGAAAAACTCGCCCATGGCACAGCCGGAATAGGGGGCTATGTACTGGAGCGTTGCGGAGTCGCTGGCGGTGGCGTTCACGATTATGGTGTAATCCATCGCACCGTGCTTGCGGAGGTTCTCTGCAAGCTGTGCCACGGAGGACGCTTTCTGACCTATCGCAACGTAAATGCAGACAACGTTCTTGCCTTTCTGGTTGAGGATAGTGTCCAGTGCGATGGCGGTTTTACCGGTCTGGCGGTCGCCGATTATGAGCTCACGCTGACCTCTGCCTATCGGGAACATGGAGTCTATCGACAGCAGACCCGTTTCCATCGGGCGGTTTACCGGCTGACGGTCGATTATGCCGGGTGCTGGGTTCTCGATGGGGTAATAGTCCTCCTGGGTTATCGGACCTTTTCCGTCCACGGGCTCGCCAAGTGCATTGACCACACGACCCAGGAACGCTTCGCCCACCGGCATGCCTGCTACCTTTTTCGTGCGGCGGACAATGCTTCCCTCGGTTATCTCGCTTTCATCGCCGAAGATAACGCAGCCTATCTCGTCCTCTTTAAGGTCGAGTATCATGCCCTTTATGCCGCATTCAAACAGCAGTATCTCGCCGTATTCTGCGTCCTCAAGTCCGCTGATGGTCGCAATGCCGTCGCCGACTGTAAGGACAGTTCCGACTTCCTCGTCCCGGGGCACCGGCTCGAAATCCTCGATAGCCTGGCGTATCATCGGCAGGACGTCCTGCTTGCCCCGGATAGCCTCGGAAATGCTCTGCTTGAGCTGCTTCGCACGACCCTCGGCACTCCAGTCGAATATCCGGTCGAGGTTCCACTTGTAGGTGGAGGTGCCGATCTCGATGCGGAAGCCGTCACGCACGCTGTCGTCCTGCTTCGGGATCACAGCAACGGGTGCGTTATATTTCTTCTCCAGAAAATCCTGGACCTTTTTAAGCTGTTCGTCCGTGGGAGTTTCACGGCTGTAAATGAACGCTTCGACCTCGATCTTTCTGATCTCGTGTTCTGTCATCAGTCATTACTCCTTTCCGGAACCGTCAAGGCTGTCGTAGGAGCTTCCGACAGGCACCAGCAGCTTGTCTACAGCGGCGGAAACCATATCCTCGATCTGGGCGTTGGCTTCCTGGAGCGCCTTGTTCTTCTCCGCCTGGGCGGATCTCCTTGCATCGTCGAGAATGCGCTGCTTTTCCTGTTCAGCGTCTGCGATGTGAGCCTTTGCGGCGGCGTCAGCGTCAGCGACTGCTTTCTTCCTGATCTCTGCGGCCTCGTCCTGTGCCTTTGCTATGAGCCCGGAGTACTTCTGCTGCTCGGCCTCTGCCGCAGCGAGCTTGTCGGCGGCAGCCTTGTCCATTTCCTTGTAGTAATCCTCACGCTTCGCCATGAAATTCCTGACCGGCTTATACAGCAGCAGCCAAAGACCTCCCGCAAGAATTACGAAGTTGAACAGGTGCAGCAATATCTGCTGCCAGTCTACATTAAGAGGGATTCCCATAAAATTACCCCCTTACAGTACGAAGATGATAAGTATTGCAACTACCAGTGCGTAAATGATCGCAGTTTCGATGAATACCAGACCGAGCATCATGTTGGTACGGATCTTGTCCGCAGCCTCGGGCTGGCGGGAAATGCCCTCAGAGGATTTTGCGGTGGTAAGACCCATGCCTATGCCGGCGCCGCATGCTGCGATACCTACGCATATGCCGGCTGCGATAGCCTTGCTTCCGGTGGAGTTATCAGCGGCAGCCTGTACATCGTCAGAAACGCTTGTTTCGTCCTGGGGAGCGGGCTGGGGCTTCTCGGCTGCAGCAAATGCCACCAGGCTGCACAGTGCGCATACCATCAGCGCTACTATTCCGCATACTACTAATTTCTTTACAGATCTCTTCATGGTCGTTTCCTCCATAATTTTTGTTCAGTGTTAATTAATTCTTGGATTTTGAAATGTGTTTTTTTAGTGCCTTTACCGGCGGCTCGGAGACCTCTCCGTAGAACATCGCCGTCAGCATAGTCAGGACGTAAGCCTGAATGAGCGCATGCAGCAGCGTGAACATTATTCCCACGAAAACCGGGAGAACGAAGCTCAGGCTGATGTTGTAGTAGACAAGCTCCGTTACCAGCAGGCCGCTGAGCAGCGCACCGAAAAGACGGAAGCTCATTGAAATGGGCAGCGAGAACTCCTTTAGGGTCCTCCCGACGCCCTTGACCTTTGCACCTGCAATGCCGCCGCTGAGTATCACAAGATAGGACAGGCAGCCGAGCATTATCGCTGCGTTGATATCTGAAAGGGGAGCCGGCAGCGAGATCGTTCCCCCCACGGTGGTGGGCGTCTGGATACCGAAAAGCTCGAACAGCGTCCCCACGAAGATGTAAACACCTGCGGCGAAAACATATGCGCCGAGGAATGTATTCCTGTGCGGGCTGCTGGTTTTTGCCAGGTTATCAAAGAACCCGACCAGCTGTTCCAGGACCATCTGGAATTTTCCCGGCACCATCTTGAATCTCGGTATCACGAATATGCGGATCACCGCCGCTGCGACCAGCAGCACTCCGCACACCACCAGGGAGGATATGTACGCAGGATTAACGTCCTTTATCCCGAACAGGCTTACCTTATTCGTTCCGTGCAGCACAGCGTCCCGCATGACCACCTTGATGGACTCCGACTCGCCGCTGCTTCCCACAAGGAGCGCTGCGACCAGCACGACCGCCATCAGTGCGACCCATACGATGATGAACACCGCACGTTTTCTTTTGCTCATTTTGTATCTCCTTTCTGTCTGTATCTATATGATCCGCAAAATGCGGTTATTGTCATTGTTCCTGCTGCTCATGTATGAACATGAGGCAGAAGCTGATGAACAGCAGTCCGCAGCATATCCAGACAGTTCCTAAGCCCATGCTGGCTGATATGACGCTGCCCATGCCGGCTCCGGCGGCGAAAACTCCGATAACGCCGAAGTAGGTCAGCGCCCTTGTAAGAGTTTCGTGGTCGTGGCTGCGGAAGTAGGCGCACAGAGCTTCCATGCCGCTGCGCATGTTTCCTATGCACATCGTGCTTGCGTAGGGCTGGCCGTGTATCTTGTGGAACGTCTGCACCTGTAAAGCGCACACGAACGATACCAGCGCATTCGCCAGCGGGTCGAGGAATTCCGGCATGAACCCGACGATGAACAGCAGGATTATCTCTTCAATGAGTACTATCTGCCGCCAGTGTATCTTTTCCTGCCTGCGGTAGTGGACATGTACCAGCTCCGCCACTGCTATGCCGAGAAGGAACGACAGAACAGGCACTAGGTATTTGGTAACGGTGCTCCATTCCTGCCGGAACAGGGCAGAGGACATGAGTACGATGTTTCCTGTCTGGGCGTTCGCAAAAACTCCGCCACGGCAGAAATATGTATAGGAGTCCTGAAATCCTCCGGAGAGTATTATGAACACCGCCGACCTGAATTTGTCGGACATCTGTCCGTGGAAGCCCTTCTGTTTCATACTCTTATCACCTTATTTTATATGCATGACATGAAATGTATAATTTTTACATAATCGTACCCAATTTTCATTATAATACTACAGCCAAAAAAAGTATAATCTAAATTTGAAATGTAAAGTATATCAATATGACATAACAGTTGAAGTAACAATGAGAATTCTATATGGTAGAGTTTTTCGCAGTAGTCGGATAATCAGGATGTGCCTTTATTGGCAGCCTGACCACACAAAGATTGTGCGGTGCTGCCTGAGACCGTCGAAAAATCCCCGTTGGGGCTTTTTCGCCGAACATCCGCACTGCCCGCACTCATTGTCGGCATAGCCG